>CAUUIU010000207.1:0-5940 GCA_963545025.1 uncultured Sphingopyxis sp.
TACACTTCTAGCTTCGTCGGCAGCGTCAGATGTGTATAAGAGACAGGCATCGCGCTGACCGCGACTTCGACGCCGTTGCGCATCGTGATCACGATCAGCGGCAGCGCGGGACGCCAGCGGCGAAGTTCGGCGACGAATTCGTGCATCGGCATGCCGGGAGCGCCCTGATCGACGATCACCGCATCGAGCGCCATGCCCTCTTGCGTGCCGAGTTTTGCCAGCGCGGTATCGGTGTCGCCCGCAACAACGCTGCGCCAGCCGCCGCGCGACACCAGCGCCGACAGAAAGCGCTGCTGAGCAGGCTCGCTATCGACGATCATCACCATTCGCGTATCGCGCGTCGTAGCCATCGTCCCGAATCTGCCCCTTTCGGCATCTTAGTGCCGGTTCATCCGCCTAAGCACAGTGATTTACGCCACAGGGGTAAAGGGGCGATTAAGGCCATTCGGCTTTTGGGATCAACCGCTTTTCCGGCCGCGCCCCTTGAGCATCGCGGGCGGCGTGGCTAAGACCGGCGCGACACGCGATTCTGGGCGGTGCGGCGACGCGCCCTCGCAAGAACCAGCCGAAGGGGAAAAGGTCATGGCGGAACAGGAAATGAAGGCGGCGAACGACACCTATGCGGGCTTCATCAGCCTGTTCAAGGTCGGCTCGATCATCACCGCGATCGTGACCGTATTCGTCGTTTTGCTCATCGCCTCCTGACGGGGCGGTCGGCATGCGCATCGCTGTCCTGAAAGAGCTCGCCGATGGCGAGACTCGTGTCGCCGCGACTCCAGAAACCGTTAAGAAATTCATCGGCTTGGGAGCCGAAGTTGCCGTAGAATCGGGAGCGGGCGAGGCCGCCTCGATCGCCGACGCCGACTATAGCGCCGCAGGTGCAAACGTCGCCAGCCGCGCCGACGTGCTGAAGGGCGCGAATATCATTCTCGCGATTCAGGGCCCCGACCCGAAGGGTCTCGCGGGCTTTGCCGACGGCGCCTGGCTCGCCGCCGGGCTCAACCCGTTCGGTGAACGCGCGCGCATCGACGACTATGCAAAACTCGGGCTCGAAGCGCTGGCGATGGAATTCATGCCGCGCATCACGCGCGCGCAGTCGATGGACATATTGTCCAGCCAGGCGAATCTCGCGGGCTACAAGGCGGTGCTGATCGCGGCGAACGCTTATGGCCGCGCCTTTCCTATGATGATGACCGCCGCAGGCACCGTCAGCGCGGCGAAGGCGTTCGTGATGGGCGTCGGCGTCGCCGGGCTTCAGGCGATCGCGACGGCGCGCCGCCTCGGTGCCCAGGTTAGCGCGACCGACGTGCGCGCGGCGACCAAGGAACAGATCCTCAGCCTCGGCGCCAAGCCGATCTTCGTCGAGACGGTCGCGGGGATCGAGGGCGAGGGTGCGGGCGGCTATGCCACCGAAATGTCCGAAGAATATAAGGCGGCGCAGGCCGAACTCGTGTCGTCGCACATCGCCAAGCAGGACATCGTCATCACCACTGCGCTGATCCCGGGGCGCCCCGCGCCGCGGCTGATTTCGGACGCGCAGCTCGCGACGATGCGCAGCGGGAGCGTGATCGTCGACATGGCGGCCGAAAGCGGCGGCAATGTCGAAGGCTCGGTTTCGGGCGAAGCAAAGCGCATCCATGGCGTCACCGTGATCGGCGCGAAGAATATAGCGGCACTGATGCCCGCCGACACCAGCGCGCTGTTCAGCCGCAACCTGTTCAATTTCCTGTCGGCTTTCTGGGACAAGGAGGCGGGCAAGCCCGTGCTCGACGAGGAAATCGGCAACGCCGTTCGCCTGACGCAGGGCGGCAAGGTCGTGAACGAACGGCTGCTCGGCTGAAATTCGTCGCAAAAGCGGCAATTTTCAGTCTTTTCATGAAACTTTCTCTGGCTAGGATGGTTCAGGGTTTTCAACCCTGACTCTCTCAACCAACCGGAGAATATATGATGCAGCGTGCGAAGCTTTTCGCGACCTCTATCCTTGCCTTTGGCGCTCTTGCTCTGTCGCCCGCCCATGCGGCGGACGAAGCTGCCCCGGCTGACGTCACGGCGTCGAACGCCGGCGGGATCGCCGCCGAAATTGCCGCAAAATCGCCCGAACACACCAAGCTCGCCTCGGCGCTGACCGCCGCGGGCGTCGCCGACAAGCTGGCTGGCGGCCCGTTCACGATCTTTGCACCGACCGACCAGGCTTTCGCCGCGGTGCCGCAGCCGATGACCGACTGGCTGATGGACCCGGGCAACACCGAATCGCTGACGAAGCTGCTGACCTTCCACGTCGTTCCGGGCCGCATCAGCTCCAATGAGCTATACGCGAAGATCAAGGCCGGCGGCGGCAAGGCCACGCTGACCACGGTCGAAGGCGAGCCGCTGACCTTCACCGAGGTCGAGGGCAACATCAAGGTCGAGGGCACGCAGGGCAGCACCGGTTTTGTGACCAAGCAGGACATCGAACAATCGAACGGTGTCGTGCACGTCATCAACGGCGTGCTGATCCCAACGCTCTGAACGTACCGCGCAACCCGCGCAAATAGGAGAGTGACATGAAAAAGCAGCTGATTTTGACGGCCGTCTTGGCCGGAGGCCTCGGCCTCGCGGGTTGCAGCAGCGAGCCGGCGCCGACCGAGACGACGACGGTCGCGGGCAGCGAGACGGCGGCGACCGATAATGCGGCCGCCGATCCCGCCGGAATGCAGGCGACCAAATCGATCGCCGACAATGTTTCGGCGTCGCCGGTCCACAAGACGCTGGCGAGCGCGGTGCAGGCCGCGGGGCTTGCCGAAACGCTGTCGGGCACTGGCCCCTTCACCGTTTTTGCCCCCACCGACGCCGCCTTTGCCCAGGTGTCGCCGGTGACGCGCGACGGCTGGATGCGTCCGGCGCAGAAGGAAGTGCTCGCGGGCGTCCTCAAATATCATGTCGTGCCGGGCAAGCTGACCGCCGCCGATCTGGCGGCACAGATTACCGCGGGCGGCGGCAAGGCGGTGCTCAAGACCGCCGATGGACAGGATCTGATCGCGGCCAAATCGGGCGATGCGATTATCCTGACGAGCGCCAGCGGCAACAAGGCCGCGGTGACGCAGGCCGATCTGGGCCAGTCGAACGGCGTGGTCCATGTCATCGACGCAGTGCTCGTCCCGAAAATGTAAAAAATAGCCGGCCTGCCCGGCGTAGCGATATTTTATGTCGCAAAACGCCCGCATTTCTCTTGGCGAGAAATGCGGGCGCTTCTTTTTGTCCGCTTTGGAGTCGACACACCCCCCGGGGCGCGGCAAGAGGTGCGCGAAACGGAATCAGCAGGGGAGCGAGCCCGTGGATTTTATCGCGATTTTTTCGATTTTCGTCCTGGCCTGCTTTGTCGGCTATTTCGTCGTCTGGTCGGTGACCCCGGCGCTGCATACGCCGCTGATGAGCGTCACCAACGCCATTTCGTCGGTCATTATCGTCGGCGCGCTGATCGCCAGCGCCGCCGCGGGTTCGGCGTCGTCGAAATGGCTGGGCCTCGCCGCCGTCGTGATGGCGAGCATCAACATCTTCGGCGGTTTCGCGGTCACCGCGCGCATGCTCGCGATGTACAAGAAGAAGGAGCGCTGAGATGGATATCCAGTCGATCCTTTCGGAGGCAACCGGCGGGCACGGTCTCGCGGTCAATCCCTGGGCCTCGGTCGCCTATCTGGTAGCGGGCGTTCTGTTCATTCTCGCGCTGCGCGGGCTGTCGAGCCCGGCGACGGCGCAGGCGGGCAACCGTTTCGGCATGGCGGGCATGCTGATCGCGGTCGTCACCACGCTGCTCACCCATGCGCCGGCCACCGCCGACGGTCTTCTCGATACGGTCGGGCTCGTTGAAATCCTCGTCGCCATCGGTATCGGCGCCGTCATCGGCATCGTCATGGCGCGGCGCATCGCGATGACTGCGATGCCGCAACTCGTCGCGGCCTTCCACAGCCTTGTCGGTCTGGCGGCCGTCGCGGTGGCAGCGGCCGCCTATCTCAATCCGCAAGCCTTCGGTATTGCCGATGCGGCGGGGCAGATTTTCACCGTCAGCCGGGTCGAAATGGGCCTCGGCATCGCGATCGGTGCGATCACCTTCTCGGGATCTGTCATCGCCTTCCTCAAGCTCAACGGCAATATGTCGGGTTCGCCGATCATGCTGCCGGGGCGACATGTGATCAATCTGGCGACGCTCGCCGCGATCATCGGGCTCGTCGCCTATTTCACGGTCGATCAAAGCCCGTGGGTGTTCTGGACCGTCACGGGGCTCAGCTTTGCCATCGGTTTCCTGCTGATCATCCCGATCGGCGGCGCCGACATGCCTGTCGTCGTGTCGATGCTTAACAGCTATTCGGGCTGGGCCGCGGCGGCGATGGGCTTCACGCTCGGCAACACCGCGATGATCATCACCGGCGCGCTGGTCGGCTCGTCGGGTGCGATCCTGTCGTACATCATGTGCCGCGCGATGAACCGCAGCTTCATCAGCGTGATCGCGGGCGGTTTTGGCGCCGACGCGGGGCCGAGCGATGGCGGGTCGAAGGAACAGCGTCCGTGGAAACCGGGCAGCGCCGAAGACGCCGCCTTCCTGATGAGCCAGGCCGACACCGTCATCATCGTTCCGGGGTACGGCATGGCGGTCGCGCAGGCGCAGCATGCACTGCGTGAAATGGCCGACCAGCTCAAGAAAGAGGGCGTGACGGTCAAATATGCGATCCACCCGGTCGCGGGGCGCATGCCCGGCCATATGAACGTGCTGCTTGCCGAGGCGAATGTTCCCTATGATGAAGTGTTCGAGCTCGAAGACATCAATGGCGAGTTCGCGCAGGCCGACGTGGCCTTCGTCATCGGCGCGAACGACGTCACCAACCCGTCGGCAAAGACCGACAAAACCTCGCCGATCTATGGCATGCCCGTGCTCGACGTCGAAAAGGCGAAGACCGTGCTGTTCGTGAAACGCTCGATGGGCGGGGTCGGCTATGCCGGCGTCGACAACGATGTTTTCTATATGGACCAGACGATGATGCTGCTCGGCGATGCCAAGAAGATGGCCGACGACATCGTCAAGGCGCTGAGCGGCAGCGGGCACTAGACAAGAATCGTCGCCCCTGCGAAGGCAGGACCGTAAACGGCGTAGTTTTACGCTGCCATCGGCCCCTGCCTTCGCGGGGGCGACGTGTTTTAGAGGGACCTTATGCGCAAAATCGGCCTGATCGGGGGAATGAGCTGGGCGTCGACCGAGCTCTACTACCGCCATCTCAACAAGGGCGTGCAAAAGCGCCTCGGTACCGCCTGTTCGGCACCGATCGTGATGGAAAGCCTGAACTATTGCGATCTGTCGCGGATCACCACGCCCGAAGGGTGGGCGCATGCGAAAGAGGTGCTGATCGCCTCGGCGCTTCGGCTCGAGGCCGCGGGCGCGACCGCGCTGATGATCGCGGCCAATTCGATGCACAAGGTGGCTGAGGATGTCGCCGCCGCGATCTCGATCCCGCTGCTCCATATCGTCGACGAAACCGGCGAGAAGATGAAGGCCGACGGGGTCAAGGCCACCGCGGTGATCGGGACGCGCAACGTGATGACCGAGCCCTGGTTTCGCCAGCGCCTCGTTCGCCACGGGCTGACGCTCGCGCCTTATGACACGACCCGCGCCGACGAGATCGACCGCATCATTTATGAAGAGCTGATGCTTGGCAAGGTGAACGAAAGTTCGCGCCGCACGATGAAGACCTTCATCACCGACGTTGCCAAGCAGGATATCCAGGCGATCGTGCTGGCGTGCACCGAACTGGTCATGCTGGTCGATACCGACGCCAACGTGCTGCCGATCTACGACACCACGCGGATCCATGTCGCGGCGGGTGTCGACTGGATATTGGGCGAAGGCTGACGAAAATATCCTCCCTGTCGCGCAGCGATGGGGAGGGGGACCGTCCGCCCAGCGGATGGTGG
>CAUUIU010000208.1:0-5874 GCA_963545025.1 uncultured Sphingopyxis sp.
GTTGCGTGGAAAGCCCGTCGGCGGCATCCGGCCCGCGGCACCGCGCGCGACGCGCCACGGCGCAAGGTCGGTTTCGGTGCGCGTGCGGCCGGTGTCGCCGCCCATCGCCCAGCTGAGCCCCTCGGCAAAGACGAAGCTCACGGCGTCGGACAGCCCGCCGTCGCGATAGCGTTGCAGCATCACACCCTGGCCGCGGCCCATCACCGGCACTTCGGCAAGCGGGAACACCACCAGCTTGCGGTTGTCGCCGACCACCGCGACGCTGTCGTCGCTCGCCGAAATCGGCCGGACAATGGCCAACTGCGCCTTCGGTTTCAGGTTGACGACGTTGCGGCCCTTGCGCGTCTCGGCGATCACTTCGCCCATCTGGACGACGAAGCCATGGCCGCTCGACGAGGCGAGCAGCAGGCGGCCGTCGGCGGATGCCGGCACCATGGCGACGATGCGCGCCTCGGGATCGATGTCGACCATCAGGCGCAGCGGCTCGCCGAAGCCGCGCCCGCCGGGCAGCTTGTCGGCGCCCACGGTGAAGAAACGCCCGTCGCTTGCCGCGATCAGCAATTTGTCGGTCGTCTGCGCGTGGGCGGCGAACAGCAGCTCGTCGCCTTCCTTGAACTTGAACTCGGCCCACTGGTCGGGGGTAACATGGCCCCGCTGGGCCCGGATCCAGCCGCGCTTCGACAGGATCACCGTTACCGGCTCCTTTTCGATCATCGCGTCCAGAGGGATATCGCGCGCGGGCGCGGCTTCGGCGATCGTCGTGCGGCGCGCGCCGAGCAGGGTTTCGAGCCCATAGACCGCGCGCAGCTTTTCCAGATCCTTGCGCAGCCGCGTCTTCTGCCGCGCCGGGCTCTCGATCAGCTTGACCAGCTCCTCGCGCTCGGCGGTCAGGTCGGCCTGTTCGCGCTTCAGCTCCATTTCCTCGAGCTTGCGCAAAGACCGCAGCCGCATGTTGAGGATCGCCTCGGCCTGCCGGTCGGTCAGGATGAATTCTTCGATCATCACCGGCTTCGGCTCGTCCTCGGTGCGGATGATCTCGATGATCCGGTCGAGGTTGAGGAACGCGATGATATAGCCCGCGACCAGCTCCAACCGGTCGTCGATCTTCGCGATCCGATGCTGCGCGCGGCGGACGAGCACGACGATCTGGTGCATCAGCCATTCGGTGAGCAGCTGGTGCAGCCCCATCACCTTCGGCGTGCGCGTCGCATCGAGGACGTTCAGATTGAGCGCGAAGCGATTCTCGAGGTCGGTCAGCCGGTAGAGGCTTTCCTTCAGGATATCGGGGTCGACGTTGCGGCTCTTGGGCTCGATGACGATGCGCAGATCCTCGGCGCTTTCGTCGCGAACATCCTCGAGGATCGGCAATTTCTTGTCGGCGATCAGCTGCGCGATCTGCTCGATCAGCTTGCCCTTGGCGACGCCATACGGGATTTCGCTGATGACCAGCTGCCAAGTGCCGCCCGACTGCTTCTCGATCCCGCTCTCTTCCCAGCTGCCGTCGCCCAGCTTGCCGGTCGAAAAGCGCGCGCGGACGCGGAAACCGCCGCGCCCGGTTTCATAGGCGTGCGCAATCGTCTCGGCGCTGTCGACGACGATGCCGCCGGTCGGGAAATCGGGGCCTCTGACATGCTCGAGCAGCTCGGACAGCTCGGCGCGCGGATTTTCGATCAGCACCAGCGCGGCGTCGATCACCTCGGCGGCGTTGTGCGGCGGGATGTTCGTCGCCATGCCGACTGCGATCCCGCTCGCACCATTGGCGAGCAGGTTCGGGAACAGCCCCGGCATGATCTCGGGCTCTTCATCCTCGCCATTATAGGTCGGCTTGAAATCGACCGTGCCCTCGTCGAGTCCCTGCATCAGGTCGACGGCAACGCGCGTCAGCCGCGCCTCGGTGTAGCGGTAGGCCGCGGCATTATCGCCGTCGATATTGCCGAAATTGCCCTGGCCGTCGACGAGCGGGTAGCGGAGCGAGAAATCCTGCGCGAGGCGGACCATCGCGTCATAAACCGCGACATCGCCATGCGGATGGAACTTGCCTATCACGTCGCCGACAACGCGCGCCGATTTCTTGTAGCCCTGCGACGGGTCGAGCCGCATCGCGCGCATCGCCCACAGCAGGCGGCGGTGCACGGGCTTCAACCCGTCGCGCAGGTCCGGAAGCGAGCGCGCGGTGATCGTCGACAGCGCATAGACCAGATAGCGTTCAGACAGCGCACTGTCGAACGGGGTATCAATCATGCCGGGGACGGGTTCGGAAGGAGGAAGGTCGTCGGTGGTGCTGGGCATTGTCGGGAGCCGATAGCAAGGCTGGCGCGCCAAGGCAAAGGCTTGCGTTGGCGCCGCGCGTCACTAGCTTGAGGTTTCGATGGGGAGAGGAACAGTATTTTGAGCGAAACCACTGGCGTCGTTCGCAAAAGCATCTGGTCGCGGGCGAAAGAGATGGCCGGGCAGGCCCCGCCCGAACGCAACCGCTACGTCGATTTCCTGCGCGCGCTGTCGATCCTCGCGGTCGTCGTCGGCCATTGGCTGGTCGCCGCGCCCTATATGAAGGACGGCGCGGTCGAGGGCGGGCACTTGCTCGGCATCTTGCCGTGGACGCAGTGGCTGACCTGGGGTTTCCAGGTGATGCCGCTCTTCTTCCTCGTCGGCGGTTTCTCGAACGGCATCTCATGGGCGGCGACGCTGCGCAAGGGTGGCAGCTACGAAAGCTGGTACAGCGGACGGCTCCAGCGGCTGATCAATCCGGTGCTGCCGCTGTTCTTGATCTGGACGCTCGTCGCGATGTTCGGCACCCTCGCGGGCATCGAACGCGGCGTCGTCGCGATGGCGGCGCAGCTTGCCTTGATCCCGGTGTGGTTCCTCTCGGTTTATCTGATGGTCGCGGCGGTCGTGCCGCTGACCTCGCGCGCGTGGAAGCGCTGGGGTTTCGCCTCCTTCTGGATGCTTGTGGCGGGCGCGGTGGCGATCGACGTCGCGGCGCTGCGCTTCGCCGTGCCCTATGTGAATTTCCTCAACTTCGCCTTCGTGTGGCTCGCGATCCACCAGCTCGGCTTTGCGTGGAGTGAGGGACGGCTGGCGCCGGGCAGGGCGCTTTTGTGGGGGATCGGCGGGCTCGTCGCGCTCGGCCTGCTCGTCGGCTTTGGTCCCTATCCGGTGGCGATGATCGGGGTGCCCGGCGCCGGCCTCAGCAATTCGATGCCGCCGACGCTCGCGCTGCTCGCGCTCGGCATCGCGCAAAGCGGCTTCGCGCTCGCGCTCGAACCGGCGGGGCGGCGGATGCTCGGCAATCTTCGCATCTGGACCAGCGTCGTGCTCGTCAACGGCATGATCATGACGATCTATCTCTGGCACCTTACCGCCTTCGTGCTTGTCATGATCGCGGCGTGGCTGCTCGGCGGGGTCGGGCTCGATGTGCAGCCGGGCGGCGCTGCCTGGTGGCTCGCGCGGCCACTCTGGTTCGCGCTCTACATCGCCGCACTTTTTCCGCTGATCATGCTCTTCGCGCGCTACGAACGCGCGAGCGGCAGCGAGAGGGAGGTGCCGCACTGGCGCTTGATCGTCGGACTGCTCTTGATCTGCGCCGGGCTCGGCGCGACCGCCGCGATCAGCATCGCGAGCCCGCTCGGCGTGACGGGCGTGCGCCTGTGGCTGGTCGCATTGCCCTTCGTCGGTGCCGCGGCCGCGCAGTTCGGGCCGGTGCACCGGCTGGCGCAGCGGCGGATGTGAGCTCTGCTTTGGGGTGGGAAGCGGCCGTTCCCTATCCCAACTTTGTCATCCCGGACTTGATCCGGGACCCATAGCCGCACCATCGTCACCCCGGATCAAGTCCGGGGTGACGATGGAGGGATATCCTCCCTGTCGCGTAGCGATGGGGAGGGGGACCGCCGCCGCAGGCGGTGGTGGAGGGGCGGCACCGTCGCGCAAAGCCCCTCCGTCAGCGCTTCGCGCTGCCACCTCCCCATGGCTTCGCCACAGGGAGGATCAATGGCAACTAACGGTCGCTAGCTGCCATTGCCGCAAACAGCCTCTCCAAAGAAATTCTGAATTGCAAATGAATCGCAATAACATATAAGCCCGCCGGCGCTGTAACTTAGCGCTGGAAAGGGAATCGATGTACGCCTTTGTCGACCGGCCGGTGTACGGCCTCTGCAACAGCGGGCGCTTCCTGCTGTGGGCGATGCGCGGCTGGGTCCATGCGGCCGAGCGCGGCCAATGTCCGCCGCACACGCTGTATCGGGGTTTTGCCGCGGTCGATGCCATCGGCGCGCTTCCCGATTTCCATGTCGCGATGGCGCTGCTCGGCAGCGATGCCGCCCGGACTTTGTTCCTCGCGCCGACGCCGTGCCTCCAGATTTCAGAGGATGAAGCAATTCTGCTTGGACTCTGGCGCGATTTTTCGGTTGGAGGCGGCGCAAACGCCCGTGCCACGCTGGCCTTGCTCGCCCAGGAAGGAAGCATCGGTCCGATCGCCCGTGCCATGGGCGCCACGATCGACAGGCTGGCCGCGGCGGGTTTCGATATGTCGGACCTGACGGCCGGCACCATGACGCATCAGGAAAGTTCAAAGTGATGAGTGACCGTATCGCCGCCGCGGCCAAGCTGGCCCCCTCCGCCTCGTTGACCGTCGAGGAGGTGCGCAGCGTCCGCCACTGGAACGAGCATCTGTTCAGCTTCACGATCACGCGGCCGCCCAGCTTTCGCTTCCGCTCGGGCGAGTTTGTGATGATCGGGCTGCCCGGCGGCGAAGGACGTCCGCTGCTGCGCGCCTATTCGATCGCCAGCCCCGCCTATGCCGACGAGCTGGAATTTCTGTCGATCAAGGTTCCCGATGGCCCGCTGACCTCGCGGCTGCAGCTGATCCAGCCGGGCGACCCGGTCTATCTGGGGCGCAAGCCGACGGGGACGCTCGTCGCCGACGCGCTGACCCCCGGCCGGCGGCTGTTCCTGCTGTCGACCGGCACCGGCCTTGCCCCCTTCCTCAGTCTCGCGCGCGATCCCGACATCTATGAGCGGTTCAACCAGATCGTCATCGTCCATTGCGTGCGGCAAGTCAGCGACCTCGCCTTCCGCGACGAACTCGAAAGCCAGCTTGCGGGCGATCCGCTGGTGCAGGATCAGGCGCTGCTGCAATTCCATTATCTGCCGACGGTCACGCGCCAGAGCTTTCGCACCGAAGGCCGGATCGACGCGCTGATCGACAATGGGGCGCTGTTCGGCCACCCGCTGACCGGACCGACCGCCTTCGATCCCGCGACCGACCGCATCATGATGTGCGGCAGCATGGCGATGATCCGCGACCTTCAGGCGCGCTTCGAGGGCCTCGGCTTCCAGGAAGGGTCGAACGCGTCGCCGGGAGACTTCGTGATCGAGCGGGCCTTCGTCGGCTAGGGTCGACGGAAAGCCGTCATTGCGAGGAGCCGAAGGCGACGCGGCAATCCAGAGCGGCGCAAGGCCGCCCCTGGATTGCTTCGCTTCGCTCGCAATGACGAGTATGGCGGCTAAGGCTTGTCGGCATAGGCCTTCACCAGGTCGAACATATAGTCGCGCCCGACATAGACCGCCTTCACCTCGGCGCGCTCGTTGAGGCCGTGGACGCCGTTGCCGTCGGGATCGCCCCAGATGCCGGGAATGCCATAGGTCGGAATGCCGGCCGCGCCGAGGAAGGTCGCGTCGGTATAGCCGTTCGCCATCGATGGGACGACCTTCAGTCCCGGCCAATATTTGGCGACCAGTTTCTCCATCGGGCCGATGATCTTCGGATCGAGCGGCGGCGCGGGCGGGGCGGGGCGTTTGGGCGGCAGCTGGGTGACGGTGACGCCGGGGTCGCCGATCACCTTCGCCAGCTCGTCGCGGATCGATTCGATGCTGTGG
>CAUUIU010000209.1:0-5853 GCA_963545025.1 uncultured Sphingopyxis sp.
GGGGTCACCCCGGTGATGTCGTTCATGATTTCGTCGAGCGTGTAGCCGACCGCCAGCTTCGCCGCGACCTTGGCGATCGGGAAACCCGTCGCCTTCGACGCGAGCGCCGAGGAACGCGACACGCGCGGGTTCATCTCGATCACGATCAGGCGGCCGTCCTTCGGATTGACCGCGAACTGGACGTTCGATCCGCCTGTTTCGACCCCGATCTCGCGCAACACCGCGATGCTCGCGTTGCGCATGATCTGATATTCCTTGTCGGTCAGCGTCAGCGCCGGGGCGACAGTAATGGAATCGCCGGTGTGGACGCCCATCGGATCGACATTCTCGATCGAGCAGATGATGATGCAATTGTCCTTGCGGTCGCGCACCACCTCCATCTCGAACTCCTTCCAGCCGAGGAGCGATTCCTCGATCAGGACTTCGGTGGTGGGCGAGGCGATCAGGCCGCCGCGGACGATATGCTCGAACTCCTCGCGGTTATACGCGATGCCGCCGCCGGTGCCGCCGAGTGTGAAGGACGGGCGGATGATGGAGGGGAGCCCGGTGCGTTCGAGGATCACAAACGCTTCGTCGAGCGTGTGCGCGACGCCCGAGCGTGCGCTTTCCAGCCCGATCTTGTCCATCGCATCGCGGAACTTCTGCCGGTCCTCGGCCTTGTCGATAGCTTCCGCATCGGCGCCGATCATCTCGACGCCATATTTTGCCAGCGTGCCGTCCTGCGCGAGCGCGAGCGCGGTGTTGAGCGCGGTCTGCCCGCCCATCGTCGGCAGCACCGCGTCGGGGCGCTCCTTCGCGATGATCTTCGCGACAATCTCGGGCGTGATCGGCTCGACATAGGTCGCGTCGGCGAGGTCGGGATCGGTCATGATCGTCGCCGGGTTGGAGTTGACGAGGACGATGCGATAGCCCTCCTCCTTCAGCGCCTTGATCGCCTGCGTCCCCGAATAATCGAACTCGCACGCCTGACCGATAACGATCGGGCCGGCGCCGATGACGAGGATGGATTCAATGTCGGTTCTTTTGGGCATCGTTATTGTTTTTCTTCAATTTGTAGATTGGCTGGAAAAGCTTTGGCTGCATCTGACGCGACTTGCCGCGTGCACCAATCGATCGCCGGAGCAAGTTGTCCATGATCAACAGGATACCGGCGCCCCTCCCACCCGTTTGGCAGTTGATTTTCCGGAACGCTGCGATCGACCACTGACCAGTCGCGCGACTTGTATCCCCACTCCAGTTTCGTGGCCCGCGCAATGTCGGAATAGACACGGTTGATGTGCATGAATGGAGCGTCTTCAGAGGCCCTCACTGCTTGATGACCGCGCCAAACCGGCACAATTATCTCGTCGGGCCCGGGTTGATGACGTGGGTAGCTGTAGTTAGCGAATTCGCCCGCACCTGTTGCGATGTTAGCATACTCGTAGCGCTTACCGTCGAGGTAGAGCCAAAGCCGGTCGCCAAGCAGAGTAATTTGCTGCCGATCACCATCGTCGTCGGGCAAGCCCTGAAAGGCAAATCTGACGAACCCCAATTGCCCATAGGCGTCAACGCCAAAGCTGACGTCCTGATTATCTCCGAAACATTCAACGGAAGCGATATAGGGTCGTTTATCCATCCACCTGACATTGACCTCTGCTCGAATGTCAAAATTTCCTATCCGAGTAGTCGCGAAATCGAATTGGGTTATTTGCCCATCGCCTGCGACAGCGGCTTCGGTGCTGACCGCAAATGATGAGAGGATCAAGCAAAGGGCGAGTGGCCGAATCACTTCAGCCCACCAACAAACTTCTCGAACAGATAGAAGCTGTCCTGCGGCCCCGGGCTCGCCTCGGGGTGATATTGCACGCTGAACGCGTTCTTGCCCGTGATCGCGATGCCGCAGTTCGATCCGTCGAACAGGCTCTTGTGCGTCTCGACCACGCCGCCCGGCAGCGTCGATGCGTCGACCGCGAAGCCGTGGTTCATGCTGGTGATCTCGACGACGCCATCCTCGGCACGCTGTACCGGATGGTTCGCGCCGCGATGACCTTGGTGCATCTTTACCGTCTTCGCGCCCGCCGCGATGCCGAGCATCTGGTGGCCAAGGCAGATGCCGAAGATCGGCACATCGCGCTCCAGCAATCCCTGGATCACCGGCACCGCATAGTCGCCCGTCGCCGCGGGATCGCCGGGGCCGTTCGAGAGGAACACGCCCGCGGGCTTGTGCCCCAGCACTTCGTCGAGGCTCGCGGTCGCGGGCACCACGGTGACGCGCGCGCCGGCCTTTACGAGGTTGCGGAAAATATTGTCCTTCGCGCCATAGTCGATCGCGACGACATGCGGGCGCTCGCCGCCCTCCTCGGTCGCATAGCCATGCCCCAGCGTCCACGCGCCGCCGGTCCAGTCGCCGGTGTCGGTGCGGCTGACCGCCTTCGCGAGGTCCATGCCCTCGAGCCCGGCCCAGCTGCGCGCTTTGGCGAGCAGCTCGTCGATGTCGAACTTGCCGTCAGGGCTGTGCGCGATCACCCCGTTCGGCGCGCCCGCATCACGGATACGGCGGGTGAGTGCACGCGTGTCGATGCCCGCAAGCCCGATCACGCCCTGCTCGGTCATCCATTCGGGCAAGGTCTGGACGCTACGGAAATTGCTCGGCAGCGTCGGCAGTTCGCGCGTGATGCAGCCGAGCGCGCCATGCACGCCGCGCTCCATATCCTCGGGGTTCGCGCCGACATTGCCGATATGCGGGAAGGTGAAGGTGACGACCTGCCCGGCATAGCTCGGGTCGGTCAGGATTTCCTGATAGCCCGTCATCGACGTATTGAAACAAATCTCGCCCACAGCAGAACCGCTCGCGCCATAGCCGAGACCCCACAGGATCGTGCCATCGGCAAGAACAAGGACGCCGGTAGCGCCAGAAGGCTGACTTTTGGGCGCGGCAGAGGGGTTGGCTGGTGCCATTCAATATGCTCCGGACGGGGGGCTAAACGGCCGACCAAGTAGGCGGCAAAAAAGTGATTCACAAGCTATCGGATTCGGAAACTTGCCGCTAGAGAGGGCCTTTCCGAAATTTGCAGCGCATGGGGACACGTATGATTCGTGACGACATCAAGGCTGCGCAGGTTGCCGCCATGAAGAGCGGCGACAAGGCGCGGCTCGGCACCATCCGGCTGATGCTGGCCAAGATCAAGGACAAGGACATCGAACTGCGCACCGGCACCGCGCCGGCCGACGACGATGTGCTCGTCACCGACGTGCTGCAGAAGATGGTCAAGCAGCGCCGCGAGTCGATCACCATGTTCGAACAGGGCGGCCGCCAGGAGCTGGCCGACATCGAAGCGGGCGAAGTCGCGGTGATCGAGGATTTCCTGCCCGCGCAGCTCTCCGACGACGAGGCCACCGCGGCGATCAAGGCGATCGTCGTGGAGCTGGGCGCGGAGAGCCTGAAGGATATGGGCAAGGTGATGGCCGCGGTGAAGGACCGGCTCGCGAGCCAGCTCGACATGAGCAAGGCGAGCGGATGGGTGAAGGCGGCATTGTCCTGAGAAACGCCCTCCCCGCCTGCTTGCGGGCGGATGCTGGCGGAGGCATATCGAAGATATGAGCCTCACCCCGCAATGGCTGGACGAACTGCGATCGCGTGTCACGCTGTCGACGCTCATCGGGCGGACGGTGAAGGTCACGCGCGCCGGGCGCGAGTATAAGGCGTGCTGCCCCTTCCATAACGAGAAGACGCCCAGCTTCACGATCAACGACGAAAAGGGCTTCTACCACTGCTTCGGCTGCTCGGCGCATGGCGACGCGATCCGCTGGATGACCGACCAGCGCGGGCTGAGCTTCATGGACGCCGTCAAGGAACTCGCCGCCGAAGCCGGAATGGAGGTCCCCGCCGCAGACCCGCGCGCCGCGAAAAAGGCCGAGGAGCAGGCGAGCCTGCGCGACGTCGTGCAGGGCGCCGCCGACTGGTTTGCCCAGCAACTGGAAAGCAGCAACGGCGCCCCGGCGCGCGAGTACCTCGCAAAGCGGGGCATTTCGGACACTACGCGCAAAGCCTTCGGCTTTGGTCTCGCGCCCGACAGTCGCAGCGCGCTGAAAGAGGCGCTCAAGAAATTCCCGACCGCGATGCTCGTCGAATCGGGGATGCTGATCGCGGTCGATGACAAGGAACCCTACGACCGCTTCCGCGGCCGCCTGATGATCCCGATCCGCGATGCGCGCGGCCGCGTCATTGCCTTTGGGGGACGCATCCTCGGCGACGGTGAGCCCAAATATCTGAACTCGCCCGACACCCCGCTCTTCGACAAGGGACGCACGCTCTACAACCTCGACAAGGCGAGCCCCGCGTCGCGCCAAACGAACCGGATCATCGTCGTCGAGGGCTATATGGACGTCATCGCGCTCGCCGAGGCCGGCATAGCCGACGCCGTCGCGCCGCTCGGCACCGCGCTCACCGAAAATCAGCTCGGGATGATCTGGCGGATGGTGCCGGTGCCGGTGCTCTGTTTCGACGGCGATAGCGCCGGGCAGAAGGCCGCGATGCGCGCCGCGATGCGCGCGCTGCCGCTGCTTCGCCCGGGCTTCAGTCTGTCGTTCGCCACGCTTCCGGCGGGGCAAGACCCCGACGATATCGTTCGCGCACGCGGCGCTACGGGCTTCTCCGAAATTATCGAGGACGCCCAGCCGCTCGTCGAGCGCCTTTGGGCACATGAAGTTGCCGCCGGACCGCTCGCCACGCCCGAGGAGCGCGCCGCGCTCAAGACGCGCCTGCTGGCCCATGCGGACGCGATCCAGGACCCCGACGTACGGCACCATTACCGCGAGGCGTTCCGCGAAAAGCTCGACACGCTGTTCGCGCGCAAGCAGCCCGAACGCGGACCACGTGTCCCATGGGCGCCGCAGCCGGGGCGCGGCGGACGCCGCTTCCAGCCCGACCCGCGGCTTCAGCCCCCTGCCGAAGAGACGAAGGTCATCGGACAGACCGGCATCGCGGCGCCGCTTGCCGCATCGCTGCTCGGTGGATTGCTTCGCTATCCGGCGGCGATCAGGCGCAACGAGGACGCGCTCTTTCGCCTCGCGATCCCCGATTCCGGCGACGCCGAACTGCTCGGCGCAATGCTTGACATCGCAAATGGCCAAGAAGGGCTTGATTGCGAGGGGTTGCTTGCCATATTGGAACCCATGAAAGTGTATAATAGGGCGATGACATTGCTCAGAGCCGACGGAATGCACTTCTCATTCAATCGAAGGCTCGAAGGCGAAGAGGCTGATGCAGCACGTGAAATCGCGCTGCGCGACCTTGACGAATATATCGGCGTACTCGTGACGCAGCCTGAAATCCGCTCTCGGCTTGCCGAGGCCACAGCGGACTATATGCGAACGATGGACGACGAGGGCCATGCGCGTCAGCAAAAGCTGCGCGCGATGGATGAGGAACTGACCCGCCGCCTGGCCGCGCTGTCCGAAAACAGCCACCAGGCCTGAACTATTTTAAGCCTTTAGGCAGGAACCATATGGCCACCAAGAACACCGCCGATACCGACACCGACACCGACGGCCCGCTGATCGACCTCAACGAGGCCGACGTCAAAAAGCTGATCGCGCGCGGCAAGAAGCGCGGGTACCTGACCTATGACGAGCTGAATGCGGCGCTGCCGCAGGACGAGATGTCATCCGAGCAAATCGAGGACATCATGTCGGCGATTTCCGACATGGGCATCAACATCGTCGAAAGCGACGAGGACGTCCAGGAAGAGGCCGATCAGGAAACCGACGACGAAGTCGACGTCAGCGCCGGCACCGGTTCGCTGTCGAACCCCGCGGTCGAAAAGAAGAAGGAAACGGTCGATCGCACCGACGATCCCGTTCGCATGTACCTGC
>CAUUIU010000210.1:0-5842 GCA_963545025.1 uncultured Sphingopyxis sp.
TCGTGGGCTCGGAGATGTGTATAAGAGACAGGGCAAGGACAATCCCGAGCGCGTGAAGCTCGACGCCGAGCGTGCGAAGCACTGGGTCTCGGTTGGCGCGCAGCCGACCGATCGTGTCGCCCGCTTCCTCGACGCCGCGGGTGTCCTCGAACGCGCCGCGCGCAACAACCCGAACAAGGGTGTCCCCGGCGAAAAGGCCAAGGAACGCGCCGAAGAAAAGGCCCAGAAGCTGGCTGACGCCGAAGAAGCCGCAGCAGCCGCTGCCGCCGCTCCGGCTCCCGAACCCGAAGCTGCTGAAGAAGCCGCTCCGGAAGTGGCCGCTGAAGAAGTCGTGGCCGAAGAAGCTGCCGCTCCCGAAGTCGCTGAATCGGATGCGACCGGTTCGGTGAAGAGCGAAGAAACCGCCGAAGCGGTTGCCGAAGCTGTTGCCGACGAAACGCCGGCCGATGCGACCGCCGAAGACGCGACTGCGATCGCCGAAGAAGTCGCCGAAGGCGGCCCGGTTGCTGCCGAAGCCGAAGAAGCTCCGGCTGCCGAAGAAGCGCCCGCTGAAGAAGCCGGCGAAGAAGAAGCCAAGGCCTAAGCCTTGGCCGACGCGCATCGCCCCGTCACCCTCGCCGCCATCGCCGGCGCGCATGGGGTGCGGGGCGAGGTGCGCCTCAAACTATTTGGCGAAGGCGCGGAGTCTCTCCGCGCCTTTTCCGTTTTCGAGGCGGGCGACCGCAAGCTGACCCTGAAGTCGGTGCGCCCCGCTAACCAGGGCGCGGTCGCGACCTTTGCCGAGGTCAATGATCGCAGCGCTGCCGAGGCGCTCCGCGGTACCGTCCTCACCGTCCCGCGTTCGGCGCTCCCGCTGCTTGGGCCGGGCGAATATTATCACCATGATCTGCTCGGTCTGCCGTGCGTGTCGACCGACGGCGCGGCCGTCGGCCATGTCGCCGCGGTCGAGAATTTCGGCGCGGGCGACATTCTCGAAATCGAGAAGCCGAACGGGAAGCGTTTCATGGTGCCGATGAATGCGCAGGCGGTTCCCGCGTGGACCGACGACGGCGTGACCGTCGATGCGGCGTTCGTCGAATAGCCGATTGTCCTGACGGACCATTCTGATAGCCCCTCCGCAAATGGCTGCGGAGGATGGCATGCGCTGGAAATCGGGTTTCGCTTTTGCACTCTTGCTGGGAAGCGCCTTTCCTGCGGTGGCGCAGGAGGCCCCCAAAACCCTCGACCAGCTCGCGCCCGAAATCGACGCGCTCTTCGCCAAATATCAGGCCGATCAGCATATTCCCGGCATGGTCTATGGCGTCGTCAGCGACGGAAAGCTCGCCTATGTGAAGGGCATCGGTGTCCAGGATCTCGATGCCGGGCGTCCGGTGACGCCCGACAGCCTGTTCCGCATCGCCTCGATGACCAAGGCGTTCACCGCACTGTCGATCCTGAAGCTGCGCGACGATGGCAAGCTCCGCCTCGACGACCTTGCCGAACATTATGTGCCCGAAATGAAGGGCTGGACCTATCCGACCAAGGACAGTCCGCGCATCCGGGTGCGCGACCTGCTTCACCATGTCGGCGGCTTCGTCACCGACGATCCGTGGGGCGATCGGCAGCAGGTGCTGCCGCAGAAGGATTTTACGCGGATGATCGCGGCCGGCGTGCCGTTCAGCCGCGAGCCGCAGACGGGATTTGAATATTCGAACTTCGGCTATGCGCTGCTCGGGCGGATCGTCGCCAACGCGTCGGGCATGGCCTATGCCGATTATGTCCGGCAGACGATCCTGACGCCGCTGGGCATGACGAGCAGCGGCTATGACGCGCCGAACGCGCCCAAGGCGCGCTATGCGATCGGCTATCGCTGGGAAAATGAACGCTGGTCGCCCGAGCCCGAGATGGTCGATGGTGCGTTCAATAGCATGGGCGGGCTGCAGGTCAGCGCCAGCGACTATGCCAAGTGGGTCGCCTTCCTGCTATCGGCCTGGCCACCGCGTGACGAAATCGACACCGGGCCGGTCAGGCGGTCGACGGTGCGCGAAATGGCGCAGGGGCTGAATTTCGTAACGGTATCGAACCGTATCGGCACAAGCGGCGCGACGGCATGCAAGCAGGCGGGCGCCTATGGCATGGGCTGGCGCGTCGCACAGGATTGCGATCTCGGCCTGACGCTCGCGCACGGCGGCGGCTATCCGGGTTATGGCAGCCATGTGATGTTGATGCCCGACCATGGCGTCGGCGTCTTCGCGCTGTCGAACCGCACCTATGCCGGGCCCTCGGCGCCGGCGTGGGATACGGCGGTCGCGATGGACAAGGCGGGGCTGCTCGAGAGCCGGCCGGTGCCGGTCTCGCCGGTTGTGGCGGCGATGTTCGAAACGGCAAGGGCAGCTTATGCCGCAGGCAACGTCGGTCCGCTCGAGGGCAAGCTCGCGATGAACTTCCTGCTCGATCGATCGGCGGAGAATTGGGCGGCGGAGTTCGCGAAGCTCAAGGCCGAGGTGGGCGCTTGTCCCACCGCCGAGCCGCTCGCGCCGACGGGCGCGATGTCGACCGCGTTCCGGCTCAATTGCGACAAGGGAAAGCTCGACGGGCTATTGTTGCTCGCGCCGACGACGCCGGTCACGATCCAGGCGCTGCGTTTCCGTGTCGTGCCGCCTGAAGCGCCATGATGTCGACGGGGTGGGGCCTTTAGCAAGGGGCGACCCCACCCCGTTTCGCCCTGGACCTTTGAGAGGGGGCAGGGAAACTTATCGCGCGCGGCGCGGACGCACACGGCAGCGCGCTGCGGCGCGGGCAAAAAAACGGTCTTCGCCGGGCGCGCTGGTTGGCCCCATATATTCGCCGAGGCGGCGGAAGGGTTCGGCCAGCCATTTGACGGCGCGGGTGATATCGGCGCTGAAACGGTCGTGACCATCGTTCCAGGCGCGCATGAAATGCTCGTCTTGCATCGTTCGTCTCCTTTCGCTGATGCAGTCTAGATGCGCCTTTCCACATGGCGGCGCCAACAAAAGGCGTAGACCATATTATAAGCTGAGCTTATAAGGTGGCATGTCCCGCCTTCCGCCCCTTTCCGCCGTGCGTACCTTCGAAGCCGCCGGGCGTTTGCAGAATTTCTCGCGCGCCGCCGAGGAGCTGGGCCTGACGCAGGCCGCGGTGAGTTATCAAATCCGCCAATTGGAAGACCGGCTGGGCCGCGCGCTCTTCGTGCGCGAGAAAGGGCGCGTGCGCCTCTCCGAAACGGGGCAGCGACTGCTTCCCGCGATCAGCAACGCCTTCGCCACGATGGGCGACGCTTTCGCAGCGCTGGGCAGCGACGAGGCCGATGTGCTGACGATCAACGCCGCGACCAGCTTTGGCGGCACCTGGCTCAGCGCGCGCATCGGAAGTTTCCAGCTCCAATATCCCGAACTTGCGGTGCGCATGGCGATGAGCAACGACCTCATCGACTTCGACGCCTCGAACGTCGATGTCGCGATCCGCGTCGGCAAGGGCGTGTGGCCGGGGCTGCGCGCCGATTTCCTGATGCGCCAATATCTCGCGCCGATCGCCTCGCCGGGCTTTGTCGAAGAACATGGCATAAGCGAGCCGGCCGACCTGCTGCGTGTCCAGCGGCTCGCGCCCAACGACAGCTGGTGGGCCGACTGGTTCGCCCTGGCCGGGGTCGAAACGCCGCCCGCACCGTCGCGGCGCGGGATCGAACTCGACAGCCAGTTGCAGGAGGCGAGCGCGGTGCAGGCGGGCTTCGGCGTCGCGATGATGACGCCGCTTTACTGGCAGGCCGAGCTGGCGAGCGGCCGCATGGTCCAGCCCTTCGACACGCTCTATGTGTCGGCGGCGTCCGCGATGTGGCTCGTCCACCGCGACAACCGGGTCGGGGTGCGCAAGATCGAACGCTTCCGCGAATGGCTGCATGCGGAGATCGGCAAGGATCGCCACATCCTGCCCGAGGCGCTATGGGAACCGCCGTCATGACCTTCACCGCCATTCCCCTGACGCTCTATCCAGACATGTTCCCCGGACCGCTGGGGCACAGCATGGCCGGGCGCGCGCTCGAGGCAGGGGTCTGGTCATGCGCGCCGGTGCAGATCCGCGATTTCGCGACCGACAAGCATCGCACCGTCGATGATACGCCCGCGGGCGGCGGGGCGGGAATGGTGCTGAAGGCCGATGTGCTGGCGGCGGCGATCGACCATGCGGTGGCGGCGCATCCGGGCCTCCCGATCCTCGCGATGACCCCGCGCGGCGTGCCGATCACACAGGCGCGCATCCGCACCCTTTCGGCGGGACCGGGCGCCATCATCCTCTGCGGCCGGTTCGAGGGTTTTGACGAACGCATCTTCGACGCACGGCCGATCGAAGAAGTGTCGATGGGCGACATCATCCTGTCGGGCGGCGAGATGGGCGCGCTGTTGCTGCTGGACGCTTGCATTCGGCTGCTTCCCGGCGTAATGGGCGCGGCTTCAAGCGGTGACGACGAATCGTTCGAAAACGGTTTGCTCGAATATCCGCACTATACCCGGCCTGCTATGTGGGAAGGGCGCACGATCCCCGAAGTGCTGCGATCGGGGGATCATGCGAAGATCGCGGCCTGGCGGAAACACCAGGCGGAAGATCATACACGGTTACGCAGGCCGGACCTTTGGGAGCGTCATATCGATGCTCGGGACCGACCTGCCTCTGGCGCGCGGCGAAAAGAAAAGGACTAGAGGACATGAACCTCATCCAGACGATCGAAGCCGAAGAAATCGCCAAAGCGGCGAAGACCATTCCGACCTTCCGTCCCGGCGACACGCTGAAAGTCGGCGTGAAGGTGGTCGAAGGCGAACGCACCCGCGTCCAGAATTTCGAAGGCGTGTGCATCGCACGCTCGAACAAGGGCATGGGCTCCAACTTCACCGTGCGCAAAATGTCGTTCGGCGAAGGTGTCGAGCGCGTGTTCCCGCTCTATTCGCCCAACATCGACAGCATTACCGTCATCCGCAAGGGTGCCGTGCGTCGTGCGAAGCTTTACTATCTTCGTGGCCGCACTGGTAAATCGGCGCGTATTGCGGAGCGCCGCGACTACCGGCCGGAAGCCAGCGAGGGCTAAGGGACAGTTTCCCAACCCCAAGCGAAAACAGCTTTCCAAAACGACCGGTTCCGCCAAAGCGCAGAACCGGTCGTTTTTCATTTGGGCAAAACGAATTGATGCAGTCGTCCGTTCTCCCGTTTCAGCCGACACGGCGCGCCTTCATCGGCGCGGCGCTGGCATTTGGTTTTGCGGGAAGCGCGATGGCCGCGACCAATGCGCGGCGCATCGTCACCGCGGCCCGGAAACAGGTTGGCGTCACCTTGTCCTATGACCCCGCCTACACTGTCCTAGCCTTCCCGAACGGCGACGTTGATCGCGCCAAGGGCGTGTGCACCGACGTCGTGATCCGCGCCTTTCGCGATGCGCTGGGCCACGACCTGCAGGCCCTTGTAAACGCCGACATGCGCGCCAATTTTGGGGCTTATCCGAAAAACTGGGGGCTCGGCCGCCCCGACCGCAATATCGACCATCGCCGCGTGCCCAACCTCGCGACCTATTGGCGACGGCACGGGGCATCGCTCCCGGTCACCGACGATCCCGCCGATTGGCGCCCGGGCGATATCTTCACCCAGATGGTCGGCGGCCGCCTGCCGCACACCGGCATCGTGTCCGACCGGAAGGATACGACCGGCGTGCCGCTCGTCCTCCACAATATCGGTGGCGGGACGCGCGAGGAAGATGCGCTGTTCGACCACCGGCTGACCGGCCATTTTCGCTGGAAAGTCTGAATATCGTAACGCTGTCTCTTATACACATCTCCGAGCCCACGAGACACTGAGCGATCGC
>CAUUIU010000211.1:0-5805 GCA_963545025.1 uncultured Sphingopyxis sp.
TCGAGGCGCAGGTCGAGCGCGAGCGCGACCCCGATTATGAGCTCGCCAAGGACGATCACCGTCGCCTGGTCCGCTTCGCCGAGCTGATCGACTGGCTCCGCAAAGACGAGGCAAGCAACGACGTCTATCTCACCGCCTATAACAGCGGGACCAATGCTGCGGCGCTCGCGCCGCTGTGGGACGATCTCGCGCCGATCGACCTGCTCGAACCGCGTGATCGCGACGGTTTTTTCTGGCTGGGGCCGCGCGGCACGCTGACCCCCTGGCACCACGACCTCACCAACAATCTGCTTGTGCAGGTGATGGGGCGCAAGCGCGTGCGGATGGCGCCCCCCTGGGCTTTTGCGCGGATGAAGAACAGCCGGCACTGCTTCTCCGACTGGGGCAATGAAGCGCTCGCTGCTGGCGAGGGCGACGCGGGCACGCCGCCGGTGCTCGAAACGGTCATCGGGCCGGGCGAAGCGATATTCCTCCCGGTCGGCTGGTGGCATCAGGTCGAAGCGCTCGACCTGTCGGCTAGCGTAAGTTTTACCAGCTTTCGCCGGCCCAATGCGCATGTCGAGGATTACGCCTCTTTCGGTGCTATCGGCTGATTGATTTTGCGGTGCGATCCAATAGGCTTAGCCCCAATTGGGGAGACGTTTATGACGCATCGGTTCGCTTGGCTGGCCACACTTGTTTTTGTCGGCGCGGCGACGACGCCTGTTCACGCCAAGGGGCCGCTCAAGCTCGCTCCATCGTCGCAGTGGCACGTCAACTACGCGCCCGACAGCTGCCGGCTGGCGCGGGCGTTCGGGACCGGCGATCAGGAGGTCGTCTTGGTCCTCGACCGTTTTCAGCCCGGGCCGACGGTTTATATGACGCTGGCGGGGCAGCCGGTGAAGGTCCGCGGCGACGTCCGCGGGATCACCCTGCGCTTCGGACCGAACGATCCCGAATTTAAAAAGGAGTTCACGCCGGGAACGCTCGACAGCGGCAAGGCGGCGCTGGTTCTGACCGGGGGAATGCTGGTCACCGGCTACGATCCGGCGTGGGAGGAGGCGCAAAAAGGCGAGAAGTTGCACAAGACGCCCACGATCGATCCCGCGCTTTATTCCGCAATCCGTTATCTCGAACTCCGCATTGCGGGCAAACCGACGGTGTTGCTCGAAACCGGGTCGATGGCGGCGGCGGAAGAGGCGCTGGCGGCCTGCACCGACGATCTGCTGCGCGGCTGGGCCATCGATGTCGAGGCACACAAGAATCTGTCGCGTCCCGCCACCCCGGTGGGCAGTCCCGGCCGTTGGATGGTCAACGCCGATTATCCGCCCGCAATGTTGAACCAGCGTAATCAGGGGCTCGTATACTTCCGTCTGATTGTCGACGACATGGGGAAACCCAAAAGCTGTCATATCCAGCTATCGACCCGCCCCAAGGATTTCGAAGATGCGGTGTGCAACGGCATCATGAAGCGCGCCAGTTTCGAACCCGCGCTCGATGCGGCGGGCAAACCGGTCGCTTCCTATTATCTCAACCGCGTCCGCTTCATGATGTAAACGCGTTATCGGGATCGTAATTCCGGCGCGCTAGGACGCCGCCATGGCCCTGATGAGCGACTATCAGAAGCGGCAACTCCGCGACACCGAACTCCGGCGGTTCGACCGCTGGTTCGTCAATACGATGGTCGGCCCGGCGTATCGCGGCCGCGACGGGCGCGGGCGTACCGTAAAACCCGAAGAGATCGCGCGCTGGCGCGCCGATGTCGAGGCGCATGTCGATGCGATGATCGCGGGCGTGCCGCTACAGGTCGCCTGGGGCATCGGCGCATTGGTCGCGGTCGTGTCCGGCGGGCGCTGGCTGCTCGATGCGCTCGATATCGCGCAGCGCTTTCATGCCCCCGCGATCGGTCTGGCCGTGTTCATTGTCGAGGTCGGGCTCTTCGGGATCGAGGTCTGGGACTATGTCGGGGGTTGGCGCCGCCGCCGCGATGCGATCGAGGATGCCGTTCGCGTGCGCGCGCCGCTCCCGATCGATCCGGCGCGGCTGGGCAGCGGGCGCAACTGGTTCCAGGCTGGCTCGCTGGCGCTGCTCGTTCCGATCATCCTGCTCGCCTATTTCACCCATCTCGACGAAGGGCTGATCGAGCGGCTCGATTGGCGCTGGGTCTTTGCCGCCATTCCGTTCGCCGTGGGGCTGCACTTCGCCGGCAAATGGTATGACGGACGCATGAAGGGCCTGCGCCGCTAACCCGCTTGGCGAAGCTTGCGCTTCTATTTTCGCTTTCTTGATCACCCGCGCTCCTGACGCGATTGGCGGCTTGCGCTCGCCGCGCATAGTCCGCACCATCGGGGCATGACCGATCTTGCCGCCGCCCTTGCTGCCCTGATGACCCGCACCGCGGGACCGGGTGAATTGTCCGGACTCATGCGTCTGTCGGGCGGCGCCAATATGGAAAGCTGGGCCTTCGACTGGGCCGGGCCGGAAACGAGAGGCGGCTATGTCCTTCGCCGCGCGCCCTCGGCCGACTATATGGCAGGGCGCCCCTATGGGCATGCCGACGAGGCGGCGCTGGTGAAGGCCGCGCACGCGGGCGGAGTGAAAGCGCCCGAGGTGGTCGCGGTGCTGACGGAGGGCGACGGCATGGGCACCGGCTATATCATGCGCCGCATCGTCGCCGAGGTGAATCCGGCGAAGATATTGGCGAACCCGCCGCCCTCGTTGCTTGCCGATCTGGGGCGCGAGCTGGCGCGCATCCATGCGCTGCCGCGCGCTGCCATTCCGGCGGCGATTCCGTTGATGGACCCGGCCGCCGCGCTCGCCGAACTCAAGGCGCGCTTCCTCTCCTATGGCGGCGACCGCCCGGCGATCGCGCTCGCGATCAAATGGTGCGAGGATCATCTGCCCGCGGCTGCCGATCCGGTGCTCGTCCACGGCGATTATCGCATGGGCAATGTGATGGTCGACGCCGATGGCCTGGCCGCGGTGCTCGACTGGGAGCTCGCCCATATGGGCGATGGTCACGAGGATCTGGCCTTCGGCTGCATGACCGTCTGGCGTTTCGGCCAGCTCGACCGGCCGGCGTTCGGCGTGGGCAGCCTTGCCGATTATTTCGCGGCCTATGAGGCGGCGGGCGGCCAACCGGTCGATCCCGCGCGCTTCCGCTTCTGGCTTGTCTATCGTACGCTGTGGTGGGCGCTCGGCTGTTTGCAGATGGGGCAAATGTGGCGGAGCGGGGCGGACCGGACTGTCGAGCGGGTCGTGATCGGCCGGCGCACGGCCGAGCAGGAACTTGACCTCCTGTTGTTGCTCGAAATCGAAGCGTCCGAAGGCGAACGCGCACGGCCGCTGCCGCCCGCGACGTCCGTTTCGCTCGACCCGGTCGGCGAGCCGACGAACCGCGAGATCGTCCAGGCGGTGCGCGACTGGATCGAAGGGTCGATCAAACCGGGGGCCGAGGGTCATGCCAAGTTCGAGGCCGCGGTCGCGATGAACGCGCTTGGCATCGTGATGCGCGACTTGGACGCCGGGATACGCGCCGAGGACAAGGCTTTGTCCGATGCGCTGATGGCGGGCACGACGACGCTCGCCGAACCGGGCCTTCTCGTAAAGCTGCGCCGCGCGGCGCTCGACAAATGTACGATCGACAGCCCCAAATATGCCGCGCTCGCCCGCGCGCGTGAAACATGGGGCGCAAAAGAATAATCAGGGAGAGAGATATGGATTTCGCGATGCCGGCCGATCTGCAGGCCTATCTGGACGAGCTCGACGCCTTCATCGAAGCCGAGATCAAGCCGCTTGAGCTGGCCGACGACAATATCCGCTTTTTTGACCATCGCCGCGAGCATGCGCGCACCGACTGGGACAATCAGGGTCTGCCCCGGCACGAGTGGGAACAGCTCTTGCGCCAGGCCACGCGCAAGGCCGACGCCGCAGGCCACTGGCGCTTCTCGGCGCCCAAGAAATATGGCGGCAAGGATGGATCGAACCTGTGGATGGCGGTGATCCGCGAGCATTTCGCGGCCAAGGGCCTCGGCCTCCACAACGATCTCCAGAACGAGCACAGCATCGTCGGCAATTTCCCCTTCGTCGAGATGTTCGAGCAGTTCGCGACGAGCGAGGAGCAGAAGCAGGAATTCATCCTCGGCGGGTTCGAGGGCAAGCGCCGCACCGCCTTTGGCCTGACCGAACCCGATCATGGCAGCGACGCGACCTTCATGGAAACGCGCGCGGTGCGCGAGACGCGGAACGGCGTCGACGGCTGGCTGATCAACGGGCGCAAGATGTGGATCACCGGGATGCACACCGCGACGCATTGCGCGGCCTTCTGCCGGACCGACGGCAAAGATGGCGATGCGAAAGGGATCACCTGCCTGCTCGTACCGACGGGGACGCCGGGGATGACGGTCGATGAATATATGTGGACCTTCAACATGCCCACCGACCATCCGCGCATGACTTTCACCGACGTATGGGTGCCCGACAGCGCGCGCCTCGGGCCGGAGGGCGGGGGGCTGTCGATCGCGCAGAGCTTCGTCCACCAGAACCGCATAAGGCAAGCGGCGTCATCGCTGGGCGCCGCGGTATTCTGCATCGAGGAAAGCGTGCGCTACGCGCGCGAGCGCAAACCCTTCGGCGAGGCGCTCGCCAGGAATCAGGCGATCCAGTTCCCGCTCGTCGAACTCGCGACGCAGGCCGAGATGCTCCGCCTGCTGATCCGCAAGACCGCGTGGGACATGGACAACACCCCGCACAAGGAGATCGAACGCACGCTCTCCGACAAGGTCAGCATGTGCAACTATTGGGCGAACCGCCTCTGCTGCGAAGCCGCCGACCGCGCGATGCAGGTGCACGGCGGCATCGGCTATTCGCGCCACAAGCCGTTCGAGCATATCTATCGCCACCACCGCCGATACCGGATCACCGAGGGGGCGGAGGAGATCCAGATGCGGAAAGTCGGCGCCTATCTGTTCGGCTATTTGGGGCCGCGCCGCGAGACGCTGGGCAACGCCTGACCCCGCTCAACAGACGAAGGGAATGTAGAGCATCACCCCCTTGGGCCGCGTCGCGCAGGTGATGCGCGACTGGAAGTCCGCAGGGATCGTCGGCGCGCCGGCATCGGCAAGCCCGGCGAAAGCGGCCGGCTTCGCGCTCGTGAGCGGCAGCCAGCGAATATCGGCTTGTAGCGCGTCGACCTCGGCGATCCCGTCGATTTCGGTCATCGCCCGCGGCCCGGTATATTCGAGGATGAAGTCGCCCGCTTCGGTGAAGCCGCCTTCCTTGACCTCGAAGGTCGGCGCTGGGGCCTTGTAATGCCCCGTCGGCAACGGCCCGCTCAAAGAGCCGACGCACAGCGCGCCTTCAAACGGCACGCCTTCGCAGCGCATCGTATAGCCGAGCAGGCGGTACGTGCCGGCCGGAAAGCGGAAGATCATCGGCTTCGGGTCGATCATGTTGCTGCCGGCCAGCGGGACGCCCGCGCCGCGCTCGATGCGAATGAAGCTGTCGGTGTCGGCACCCGCTTCGTCGAGGCGGACGAAATAGAGGAAGAAGGTTTCGGTAAATTGCCTCTGCGTGCGCACCGAGAGGCGTACTGCGCCCTCGCCGGGCTTGAGCTTCGCTGGCGATGCCAGTTTCGGCGGTTCGCTCACCTTGGCCTCGATGGGCGTGGGTGCCAGCGCCAGAAACGACAAAATGCTCATCATGAATATCTGCGACAGGCGCATCAAATTTCCCCCTCTGTCTTCCCGGTCTTCGCCGGACGTTATCGCTTGCGCACGAACTCGGCGCGCAGCACCAGCCCCTTGATACCGTCATGCCGGCAGTCGA
>CAUUIU010000212.1:0-5797 GCA_963545025.1 uncultured Sphingopyxis sp.
ACACTTCTAGCTTCGTCGGCAGCGTCAGATGTGTATAAGAGACAGGCGGATCACATGGCTGACCCCCATCGCGGCGTCGTCGAGCGTGCTCGCGAGATGATAGCTCGCCGGCGCATCCTTGCGTGCGAGCACGACATCGCCGTGCGCAGCCGGATCGGCGCGGCGCATCCCCTGCCCTTCTTCCTCCCAGAAAAGTTCGTCGGCGAGCGCGATGGCGCGCGTCATGTCGAGGCGCCAGCAATGCGGTTCGCCCAGCCGACGCGCGCGTTCGGCGGCGGACAGCGGGCTGCAGGTGCCGGGATAAAGGGCGCAGGACGGCCCGTGCGGGGCGGAGAGGCTGGCGGCGATATCGGCGCGGGTGCAGAAACAGGGATAGACGAGGTCGCGGTCGCGCAACGCGGCGAGCGCCGCGGCGTAATCGCCGAGCCGGTCCGACTGGCGGACGGGCGCGCCGTCCCAATCGATCCCGAGCCAGGCGAGATCGGCGAGCGACGCGGCGACAAACTCCTCACGCGAGCGGCTGCCGTCGATATCGTCGATGCGAATAAGGAAACGCCCGCCCGCCGCGCACGCGGCGTCACAAGCGAGCACGGCGCTATAGGCATGGCCGAGGTGGAGGTCACCCGTCGGGCTGGGCGCGAAGCGGGTTAGCATGGTGGACGCTGCGAATCCATATGCTGTGGCGTCCCTTTTCGAATCATTCCATATCTTGCGGCAGATGCCCCCTTGACGCCAGAATCTGATGCGTCATGTAATGATGTTGTCACTCGGGGAAGGCAGTGGCGCGCCATCCCGAGAAGAAAAGGGGGCAGCGTTACCAAGCCATGTTCCATCCCGATCTTGCCCGGCATCCCGATTCCTGTCCGGCTCTCGTACTCAATGCCGACTATACGCCGCTGAGTTATTATCCGTTGAGCCTGTGGCCGTGGCAAACCGCGGTCAAGGCGGTATTCCTCGACCGCGTCACCATCGTCGAAAATTACGAACGCGAAATCCATTCGCCGACGCGGACGATGGCGATCCCCAGCGTGATTGCGCTGCGCCAATATGTGAAGCCGTCGGAACATCCCGCCTTCACGCGTTTCAACCTGTTCCTGCGCGATCGCTTCGCCTGCCAATATTGCGGGTCGGGCAAGGACCTGACCTTCGACCATGTCGTGCCGCGCCGATTGGGCGGGCGCACGACGTGGGAGAATGTCACCACCGCCTGTGCGCCGTGCAACCTGAAAAAAGGCGGGCGGACGCCGAAACAGGCGCATATGCCGATCTATCGCCAGCCCTGGCGCCCGACGAGCTGGCAGCTGCAGGACAATGGCCGGGCATTTCCGCCGGGTTATCTGCATACGAGCTGGATCGACTGGCTGTATTGGGACGTTGAACTGGAGGGCTGAGCTGCATCGATATTCAGCTCAGGGCGGCTCAGGGTTAGCCGGTTGCCTTTTCCACTCCGTCATCCCGGACTTGATCCGGGATCCATGACAGCGCCCGTTGCCTGGACCCCGGATCAAGTCCGGGGTGACGATGGTGGGTAGGTCGGCTCCCGATCGAGAACCGACTTCCATCACCGCTCTGCACGCTATAAACCTTTGCCATCGAGGCGGTTTCAAGGAGACGGCAAATGGTTCGTACAATCATTCTCGGGCTTTCCGCGTTGGCGCTTACCGCCTGCGCAACGACCGCGCCCGCCGAGCGGACGATCGCCGTCACGGGCAGCATCACCTATCGCGAGCGCATCGCGCTGCCGCCGAACGCGCAGATCGAGGTGCGGCTGGATGACGTCAGCCTGGCCGATGCGCCATCGCGCAACATGGCGAGCCAACGCTTCGCCGCCGAAGGCAAGCAGGTGCCCTTCGCCTTCACGCTGACGCTCGACCGCGCCGATATCGATCCGCGGCACAGCTATGCCGTCGCGGCGCGCATTACCGATGCAGACGGGAAGCTGATGTTCATTACCGACACGCGGAACAGCATAACCTTCGACAGCCGGTCGGAGATCGATATGGGGATGCTCAACCTCGTGAAAACACGCTGATTTCGACCGGGCTGGACGGCCATGTCGAAGCTTGATAGCCAGCCGCATCGGTGATCGCCGCGCGGGGGCGTCGGCGGCCCGGTGCGGGGGAAGATATCATGGCCTATCAAGGCGGAATCGGCGGAACGTTCAAGAATCTCTGGTCGCCCGACCTGACGACGCGCGCGGGGGCGCTGAGCGGGACGCAAACCGCCTCGACCGTGCTTTTCATCATTGGCGGGTTACGGGCGGCGTTGCTGCTCCTGGCGTTCGGGCCGACGCAGATCGCGCAAGCGATCGTCGAGGGCAATGTCATCGTCATCATCACATTGGCGATCGTCGCCAATATGCTGCTCGCCGCCTTTCTGCTGCGGCGCGGGCGCGGCGCAATCCCGGCGATCATCGCGACGATCCTCTATTTCTTCGACCTGCTGCTTGGCGGCAATATCCTGTCCTGGGTCATCGGAGCGCTTCTGCTCGCGGCGATGATCGGCGGCGTGCGCGGCGCGCTCGCGCTGCGACGCGGGACGGGATTTTCGGACGACACCTACGAAACCTTCGCCTGACGATTTCCGTGCGCGCGGCCGGATCGGCCGTCCGCACGCGTAATAGTATTGCGCCGGGCCGGCGGTTCGAGATCGATGCTCATGCGCCCGGCAGGACATGGGTGAACGGATCGAACAAGCGCATAGCTATGCGCGGCTTGACCCTGCGTGTTCGCAGGTGCAGCAAGCTGGGCTCATGGGCCCGCCTATCCAGATCTCGCAAAATCCCGACATCCGTTATCTCGGGCGGATCCTCGGCGACGTCATCCGCGCCTATGGCGGCGACAAATTGTTCCGCCAGACCGAATATATCCGCTCGTCGAGCGTCGACCGGCACCGCGGGATCGCAGGGGCCGAGGCGATCGATCCGGGGCTCGATGCGCTGAGCCTCGACGACACGATCGCCTTCGTGCGCGGTTTCATGCTGTTTTCGATGCTCGCGAACCTGGCCGAAGACCGGCAGGGGGTTGCGGCCGAGCCCGAGGCGACGGTTGCGGCGGCGATCGCGCAGTTGAAGTCCGACGGGATCGACGGCGACGCGATCGCGGCGTTGCTGAGTGCATCGCTCGTTGCGCCGGTGCTGACCGCGCATCCGACCGAGGTGCGGCGGAAATCGGTGCTCGATCACAAGAACCGCATCGCCGAGCTGATGCTGCTGCGCGACAGCGGCGCCGACGAGACGCCCGAGGGCGATGTCGTCGAGGATGCAATCCGGCGGCAGATCGTGCTGCTGTGGCAAACGCGCCCGCTGCGCACCGAAAAATTGTTCGTCGCCGACGAGATCGACAATGCGCTGACCTATTTGCGCGACGTCTTCCTGCCCGTGGTGCCGAAGCTTTATGCGCGCTGGGAAGCGGAGCTGGGGCAGCGTCCCGCGAGCTTTCTGCGCGTCGGCAGCTGGATCGGCGGCGACCGCGACGGCAACCCCTTCGTCACCGCCGAGACGATGCACATGGCGACCGCGCGCAACGCCGCGGCGGTGCTCGGCCATTATATCGACGCGGTCCACCACCTCGGCGCCGAATTGTCGGTGTCGGCGAGCCTCGCCGAGGTGCCGGAAGCGGTCGAAGCGCTGGCCGAGGCGAGCGGCGATGCGGCGCCGAGCCGCCGCGACGAACCCTATCGCCGCGCCTTGTCGGGCATTTATGCGCGGCTTTGCGCCACCTACACGCAGATCGTCGGGCGAGCGCCGCCGCGACCATCGGCGCTGACCGGCGCCCCCTATGCCACCCCGGCATCGCTTCGCCGCGACCTTGTCACCATCGCCAACGGCTTGTCGGCGAACAGCCAGGGTCAGTTTGGCGGCATCGGCGCGCTCGGGCGGCTGATCCGCGCGGTCGAGGTGTTCGGATTCCACCTCGCGACACTCGACATGCGGCAGAACAGCGCCGTGCATGAACGCGTGATCGCCGAATTGCTGTCGGTATCGGGCGTGTGCGCCGATTATCTGGCGCTGGACGAGGAAGCGCGCGTCGCGCTGCTCACCGCCGAGCTGCAAAGCGACCGGCCGCTCGCCGCGGCCTGGCACCAGTGGAGCGACGAGACCGCGGGCGAACTCGCGATCGTCCATGCCGCCGCCGACGTCCGTGCGCGGCTGGGCGAGGATGCGATCTGCCAGTGGATCATCAGCATGGCGCAGACTTTGTCCGACCTGCTCGAAGTGCATGTCCTCGCGCGCGAGGCGGGGCTGTGGCGGAGCGGCGGCGAGGCGGGCAAATCGAACCTGATGGTCGTGCCTTTGTTCGAGACGATCGCCGACCTCGACCGCGCGCCCGCGATCATGGCGCGCTATTTCGCGATGCCCGAAATCGGCCCGCAGATCGGCGTGCGCGGGCATCAGGAAGTGATGATCGGTTATTCGGATTCGAACAAGGACGGCGGTTATCTGACCTCGACCTGGGGATTGCACCAGGCTTCGCAAGCGTTGACCCCGGTGTTCGAGAACTTCGATACATCGATGCAGCTGTTCCACGGTCGCGGCGGCGCGGTGGGGCGCGGCGGCGGCAGCGCCTTTGCCGCGATCCGCGCGCAGCCCGCGGGCACGGTGCAAGGCCGCATCCGCATCACCGAACAGGGCGAGGTGATCGCCGCCAAATATGGCACCGCCGACAGCGCGGCCACCAATCTAGAAGCGATGGTGTCGGCGAGCCTGCTCGCGAGTCTTGAGCCCGAGCGGGCGAGCGACGCCGACAGCGCGCGCTTCACTGCGGCGATGGATGCACTGTCGGACAGCGCCTTCGCCGCCTATCGCGGGCTCGTTTACGACACGCCGGCGTTCAAGGATTTCTTCCGCGCGATGACGCCGATCGCCGAGATCGCGACGCTGAAGATCGGATCGCGCCCGTCGAGCCGCACCAAGTCGAGCGCGATCGAGGATCTGCGCGCGATTCCTTGGGTATTTAGCTGGGCGCAGGCACGCGCGATGCTGCCCGGCTGGTATGGCACCGGCGAGGGCTTTGCGGCGTTCGAGGACAAGGCTCTGCTGACCGACATGGCGGCGGGCTGGCCCTTCTTCGCCGCGCTGCTCGGCAATATGGAGATGGTGCTCGCCAAATCCGACATGGGGATCGCGGCGCGCTATGCCGAACTTGCCGCGGGCATCGATGGGCATGACGCGATCTTTGGCCGCATTCGCGACGGGTGGAACCGCGCGCATGACGGGCTGCTCGGCATCACCGGGCAGACGCGGTTGCTCGAGAAAAATCCGGCGCTCGAGGCGTCGATCCGGCTGCGCCTGCCCTATATCGAGCCGCTCAACCTTCTGCAGATCGAACTGATGAAGCGCCACCGCGCCGGGGAGACCGACCCGCGTATTGCCGAGGGCATTCAGCTGACGATCAACGCGATCGCAACGGCGCTGCGGAACAGCGGCTGATATTCGTCGCCCCCGCGAAGGCGGGGGCGACGAGCTATCTCAGCTCTTTACGATCACGACCTCGCCCTTGGCGGTCTTGCCGTCGGGGCCGAAGTTGATCGTGAAATCTTCGCCGTCGCTGGTCTTGCCCGCCAGCGTGTCGCCGGTGCGGGTGACCTTCACCCCCTTCTTGCCGAACTCGCCGGCCATCCAGTCGGCCGCGACCTTGGGCGCGGCGGGCGAGGTGAAGCCGAGTTTGACCGTCGCCTTGTCGGTGCCGTTCCGGTCGGTCGCGTTGACGTCGACCTTGGTCACCTGGCTGCCGGGGTAGAGTTTGACGCTGTCTCTTATACACATCTGACGCTGCCGACGAAGCTAGAAGTGTAG
>CAUUIU010000213.1:0-5791 GCA_963545025.1 uncultured Sphingopyxis sp.
GGAAGAGCTTGGTGCCCTTGTTGTTCTCGCGCCCGAAGGAGGAAAACCAGGTCGCGCCGCGCCGCAGGATCGTCGGGACGACCGCGATAGATTCGACATTATTGACCGTCGTCGGGCAGCCATAGAGGCCCGCCCCCGCGGGGAACGGCGGTTTCAGGCGCGGCTGGCCCTTCTTGCCCTCGAGGCTTTCGATCATCGCGGTCTCTTCGCCGCAGATATAGGCGCCGGCGCCGCGATGGACGAAGACGTCGAAGTCGTAACCCGACTTGGCGGCGTTCTTGCCGAGCAGGCCCGCGTCATACGCCTCCTGCACCGCCGCGAACAGCGTCTCGGCCTCGCGGATGAACTCGCCGCGAATGTAGATGTACGCGGCGCGCGCGCGCATCGCATAGCCTGCGATCAGCGCACCCTCGATCAGCTTGTGCGGATCGTGGCGGATGATTTCGCGGTCCTTGCACGAACCGGGTTCGGATTCGTCGGCGTTGATGACGAGGAAGCTCGGACGATCGGCGCGCGGCTCCTTCGGCATGAAGCTCCATTTGAGGCCCGTCGGGAAGCCTGCCCCGCCGCGGCCACGCAGGCCCGACGCCTTGATCTCTTCGATGATCGCGTCCTGGCCGCGCTTCATCAGATCCTTGGTCTTGTCCCAATCGCCGCGCGCCTGCGCGGATTTGAGGTTCCACGGCTGGAAGCCGTAGAGATTGGTGAAGATACGGTCCTTGTCGGCGAGCATCAGCGGCGCTTTCCAAAAAGGCGCTCGGCCAGGAAATAGAGGCCGGCGATCACCGCAACGACGAGCAGGATTCCGGTGATGCTGATCGCGATATTGAGCACGATCCCGAACACCACGAGGATGACGAGAACGACGAAGATCAGTCCGGCGAGCTGGAGGAGTTTCTGCGCTTCCATCACCAATCCTTCCGGTAATCATGGTTCGACGACACCATTTCCTTGAGCGTCGTCGGCCCGCCCTCGGGCTCGCTCGTATGGCGGCCCGGGACCTGCGTCCCCGCCTTCGGATTTTCGCCCGCAGCGAGCGCGTCGAGGATGCGCGTGGTGCTGTCGTAATCGAGGTCTTCGTAATTATCGTCGTTGATCTGGACCATGGGCGCGTTGGTGCAGGTGCCCATGCACTCGACCTCGGTCAGCGTGAACAGACCGTCGGGCGTGGTCTTCCCCTTCGTCATGCCGCGGTTCTTGCACGCAGCCATCACATCGTCCGACCCGCGCAGCAGGCACGGCGTCGTGCCGCAGACCTGCACATGATAGCGACCGACGGGGACGAGATTGTACATGGTATAGAAGGTCGCGACCTCATAGGCGCGGATGAACGGCATATCGAGCGCGGCGGCGACATATTCGATCACCGGCACGGGCAGCCAGCCCTGCGTGCTCGTCTCAGCGCCGACCTGACGCTGCGCGAGGTCCAGAAGCGGCATCACCGCCGAGCGCTGACGCCCCGCGGGATAGCGCGCGATGACCTGCTTTGCCTTCTCGGCATTTTCGGCCGTCCACGCAAAAGCGCCCCAGCGCGCGCGGGTTTCGGCTTCGTCGGGGATTTGAGGTGCGTCAGCCATTGATCTTCTTCCTACGATCCTCAGCCGTTGCCATTTCGCGGAAGACGACAACCATGCGCCATCCGAACAAGGCAAAAACAAAGACCGCCAGAGCTATTGCAGAAATGCGCAAAACTGCGCTGTCCACGCTGAGTGCAACAACGCCTATGATGGCAAGCAGCAGACCCATCGCAGAGTTCGACCGCTTAGCGCCTTCGCGATAACCGCTGTCGATCCACGAAATCACGCCAGGCATCACCGGTCACACTCCCCGAACACGACATCGATGGCGCCAATGATCGCGGTCGTATCCGCGAGCATGTGGCCCTTCGACATCATGTCCATCGCCTGAAGGTGGCTGAATGCCGTCGGGCGGATCTTGCAGCGGTACGGCTTGTTGGTGCCGTCGCTGACCAGATAGACGCCGAATTCGCCCTTGGGGCTTTCGGTCGCGACATAGACTTCGCCCGCGGGGACGTGGAAGCCCTCGGTATAGAGCTTGAAGTGATGGATCAGCGATTCCATCGACTGCTTCATCTCGCCGCGCTTCGGCGGGACGACCTTGCGGTCGAGGCTGGCGATCGGGCCGGTGGGCATATCGCGCAGGCACTGCTTGATGATCTTTGCCGACTGATAGACTTCCTCGACGCGCACCATGAAGCGGTCGTAGCAATCGCCGCGCGTACCGACGGGAATGTCGAATTCCATCGCCGCATAGGCGTCATAGGGCTGCGACTTGCGCAAATCCCACGCGATGCCGCTGCCGCGGATCATCGGGCCCGAGAAGCCCCACGCCAGCGCGTCTTCCTTGCTCACCGTCGCGATATCGACGTTGCGCTGCTTGAAGATGCGGTTGTCGATGACGAGGCTCATCGCGTCGCCGAACAGCTGCGGCAGGCGCTTTTCGCACCATTCGCCGATGTCGACGAGCAGCTTTTCGGGGACATCCTGATGGACGCCGCCGGGGCGGAAATAGGCCGAGTGCATGCGCGCGCCCGAGGCGCGTTCGAAGAAGTTGAGGCAGTCCTCGCGCAGCTCGAACACCCACAGGTTCGGGGTCATCGCGCCGACGTCCATGACGTGCGACCCGATGTTGAGCATGTGATTGCAGATGCGCGTCAGTTCGGCGAACAGCACGCGCAGATATTGCGCGCGCGCCGGGACTTCGAGGTCGAGCAGCTTTTCGATCGCAAGCACATAGCTGTGCTCCATCCCGAGCGGCGAGCAATAGTCGAGCCGGTCGAAATAGGGCAAAGCCTGAAGATAGGTCTTATATTCGATCAGCTTCTCGGTGCCGCGATGCAGCAGCCCGACGTGGGGATCGACGCGCTCGATGATCTCGCCGTCGAGCTCCATCACCATGCGCAGAACGCCGTGCGCCGCGGGATGCTGCGGGCCGAAATTGATCGTGTAGTTGGTGACGGCCTGATCGCCCGCGGTATCGGCGGTGTCGACCGGATAGCCTTCGAACATGTCGCTGCCGTGGTGCTTGATGGCCGGAGAGTCGGTCATGCGTCACCTCCTGCTTTGGGCTTGCGCGGCGCGCGGGGCTTGGCCGGCGCCTTGGGTTTGGCGGGCGCCTTTTCGGCGGTTTTGGTCGCCGGAGTCTTGGCTTTCGCCGCCGTCGTGGCCTTGGCCCCGTCGCGGCTGGTCTTGGCGGCCTTCAGATTGGCTTTCGCACCGGCGCCGGTCTGCTCGGGCTTGTCGGTGGTCTTTGGCGTCGGCGGCGGCGGAGCCTTTGCCTTGTCGTCGGACGCCTTCACTTGCGCTGCGGTCAGCGGCGTCGGCGCGCCCTTGCCCGGCGCTTCGCCCGTTCCGCCGGCTTTTTCGTCGCCGGGCAGCACATAGTCGGCGCCTTCCCACGGCGACATGAAGTCGAAGTTGCGGAAGTCCTGCGCCAGCTTGACTGGCTCGTACACGACGCGCTTGTCCTCTTCGGAATAGCGCAGCTCGGTATAGCCGGTCAGCGGGAAGTCCTTGCGCTGCGGGTGGCCCTGGAAGCCATAGTCGGTGAGGATACGGCGGAGGTCGGGGTTGCCCGCGAACAGCACGCCATACATGTCGAACACTTCGCGCTCGAGCCAGCCGGCGTTCGGCCAGACAGGCACGATGGTCGGCACCGGCGTCGCTTCGTCGGTCGACACGCGAACGCGCAGGCGATGGTTCTTGGTGACGCTCAAGAGGTGATAGACGACCTCGAACCGCTCGGCGCGGTCGGGATAGTCGACCCCGGCGATCTCCATGAGCTGCTGATATTCCAGCTTGTCACGCAGCGCGACCATCACCCCGGCGACCGCGGTGCGATCGACGGTGATGCTGTCTTCGTCGGCCGTGAATACATGTGCCAGCAGGTCGGTGCCGAGCAGCTTCGTCAGCGCGGCAGCGAGCGAAGGCTGCGGCGCTACGAGGGGAGCAGGGTGAGCCATCAGCGTTCGATCGTCCCGGTGCGGCGGATTTTCCGCTGTAGCTGCATCACGCCGTAAAGCAGCGCTTCGGCGGTCGGCGGGCAGCCGGGGACATAGATGTCGACCGGCACGATGCGATCGCAGCCGCGCACCACCGAATAGCTGTAGTGATAATAGCCGCCGCCATTGGCGCAGCTGCCCATCGAGATGACGTACTTCGGGTTCGACATCTGGTCGTACACGCGGCGCAGAGCCGGGGCCATCTTGTTGCAGAGCGTGCCGGCGACGATCATCACGTCGGACTGGCGCGGGCTGGCGCGCGGCGCGACGCCGAAACGCTCCATGTCGTAACGCGGCATGTTGACGTGGATCATCTCGACCGCGCAGCACGCGAGGCCAAAGGTCATCCACCAGAGCGAACCGGTGCGCGCCCAGTTGAACAGATCCTCGGTCGAGGTGACGAGAAACCCCTTGTCGCCGACCTCGCTGTTGAGGTCGTCGAAAAAGCTCTGGTCCGGGTTCGTGCCCGGAGCGACAGGGCTTGTAACCGGCATCTGGCCGGGCGGTAGGATGATCGAGCTGCTCATTCCCAGTCCAACGCCCCTTTCTTCCAGGCATACACAAGGCCGAGGGTCAGTTCGGCAAGGAAAATCATCATGGTGGCCCAGCCGGCCCAGCCGATTTCCTCAAGGCTCACCGCCCAGGGAAAGAGAAAGGCCGCTTCGAGGTCGAAGATGATGAAGAGGATGGCGACGAGATAGAAGCGCACGTCGAACTGGCTGCGTGCGTCCTCGAAAGCCGGGAAGCCGCATTCATATTCGGTCAGCTTCGCGGGATCGGGTTTGTGGGCGCCGGTCAGCCGTGCCACGCCCATCGGCAGGAACACGAACGCCGACGACAACCCGACCGCGATGACCAGGAATATCAGGATCGGCAGATATTGCGTCAGATCGACCATGGGAGCTCGCAGTCATGTTTTGAGGTGTTTGCCACCCGTTTATGGGCGCGCTTTAGGCCAGCGGGGCGCACGTCGCAAGCACCGCGGATACGAATTTCGTATCGGCTGTGACCAAAAGCACAAAGGATGCTGGCACCGGCCCCTAACGCTGTGTTAGGCCGCCGAAAAGGGGTCGGATTACCGCGATTGAACCGCATTGTTCGATGAAGGGGACCATCATGGCAAAATTTTCGCTTTGCGCCGCGATCGCACTATCCACGACCGCTGCAATGGCCGCGACTCCGGCGCACGCCGAACTGGTCAACGCGAAGAACCCGGCGACCATCAAGGCGATCGTCGAGTCGCAGGGGTGGCCCGCGACCCTGATCACCAAGCCGGGCGACGATCCCTATATCGAAAGCACGCGCAACGGCCTCAAATTCCTCGTCCTCTTCATGAACTGCGACGAGGGCAAGAACTGCAAGACGCTGCAATATTATATGGGGTTCAGCGACGCGAAGGGTGTCGCGCTCGAACGTCTCAACAAGTGGAACAAGGAAAAGCGCTTTGCGCGCGCGTACAAGGATGAAGAAGGCGATCCGGTGCTCGAAATGGACGTCGACGTCGATTTCGCCGGCATCCCGCGCGAGAATATCGGCGAGACCTTCAACACCTGGGCGGCGCTGATGGACAGCTATCGCGAGTTTGTTTTCGAGAAATGAGGCTGCATCCCTCCCCTCTGCGGGGAGGGTGCGCGAAAATCAGGCGTTGCGCAGCGCGCCCGCGACCAGCTTTTGCAGCTTCGAATGCACCGCGGCGCTGCCCGCGATAAATTCGCTGCGTTCGATCGCTGTCTCTTATACACATCTCCGAGCCCACGAGACACTGAGCGA
>CAUUIU010000214.1:0-5717 GCA_963545025.1 uncultured Sphingopyxis sp.
CTACACTTCTAGCTTCGTCGGCAGCGTCAGATGTGTATAAGAGACAGCAAGATACGCGTCGGGAGCACCGTGATCGCGACCGGGCTGGCAAACGACGCCACGACCATCGCCCCGCGCGCAATCGTCAGCCGCGTTTATCCGTCGGTCACTGGTGGCCAGATGTCGGCCGACGTCCAGATACCAGGCTTGTCCAGCCAAATGGTCGGCCGCCGTGTCACCGCACGAGTCGCAGTCGGTGAACGACAGGCGCTCATCGTCCCGCGCCGCTTCATCGAAACCACCTATGGTACCGATTATGTGACGATCCGGGTCGGAAAAGATGCGACGTCGCGGGTTCCGGTGCAGATCGCGCCCACCGACGACCCCGTGCGCGTCGAAATCCTCTCGGGCGCCGCCAAGGGCGATACGCTGATCGCGGTACAGCCAGGAATCCGTAAATGAACCTCGGCATCTCGGGGCGGCTGACGCGCGCGACGATCCAGAGCCCGCTGACCCCCCTGATGCTGCTCGCGGCGATCCTCGTCGGGCTGCTCGCGATCATGACGATCCCGCGCGAGGAAGAGCCGCAGATCAGCGTCCCGATGGTCGATCTGATGGTTGCCGCCCCCGGCCTGTCGGCGAGCGATGCCATCGAAATCGTCGGCAAGCCGCTCGAGACGATCGTCAAAAGCGTCGACGGCGTAGAGCATGTCTATACGCAGGCCGAAGATGACGGGGTGATGGTCACCGCGCGCTTCCTCGTCGGATCGAACGCCGACGATGCCGCGACCCGGGTCAACGAGCGACTGTCGGCCAACATGGACAAGTTGCCGGCGGGGATCCAGCCGCCGAAGGTTACAGTGCGCGGGATCAGCGACGTCCCGATTGTCGTGCTAACCGTCGCGCCGAAGCCGGGAGCCAAAGGGGAATGGAACGAAGCCGCGCTGCACGCTCTTGCCGTGCGGCTGCGCACCGAAGTCGCGAAGGTAGATGACGTCGGGCTGACCTTCATCGCGGGCGGGCAGGAGGAACAGCTTCGGATTGTTCCCGATCCGGCCAAGCTCACCGCGCATGGCGTTTCGCTCGCCGCGCTGATGGACGCGGTGGTGCAGGCCAACCGCAGCTTTCCGCTCGGCTCGGTGCGCGAGCGTGGCGCCGCCACCGCGGTCGTGGCGGGCCAGACGGTACGCAGCGCCGGCGAATTGGCCATGATCACGGTCCGCGCGGCAAACGGCAGCCCGGTCTATCTGCGCGACGTTGCCACAGTGACGCAGGGGCCGAGCGAAGAGCAGGCGCGCGCGTGGCGCTGGGCGAAGGGCGAGGGTGGACGCTGGACGATGGCGCCCGCGGTCAGCCTTGCGGTCGGCAAGCGTCCCGGCGCCAATGCGGTCAACGTCTCGCAAGCCGTCGTCGAACGCGTCGAGGCGTTGCGCGGCACGCTGATCCCCGCTGGGGTCGATGTTGCCATCACCCGCAACTATGGCGAAACGGCAAACGAAAAGGCGAACGAGCTGATCTTCCACCTCGGCCTCGCCACCGTGTCGATCGTCATCCTGATCGGATTCGCGATCGGCTGGCGCGAAGCGGCGGTGACCGCGGTCGTCATCCCGACCACGATCCTGCTCACCATGTTTGCCTCGAACCTGATGGGGTTCACGATCAACCGCGTCAGCCTGTTCGCGCTGATCTTCTCGATCGGCATCCTCGTCGACGATGCGATCGTAATGATCGAGAATATCGCCCGCCACTGGGCGATGGCCGACGGGCGCAATCGGATCGACGCAACGGTCGATGCGGTCGCCGAGGTCGGCAACCCGACGATCATCGCGACGCTGACTGTGGTCGCGGCGTTGCTGCCGATGCTCTTCGTCTCGGGGCTGATGGGCCCCTATATGGCGCCGATCCCGATCAATGCGTCGGCGGCGATGCTCTTTTCCTTCTTCGTTGCGGTGATCATCGCGCCATGGCTGATGGTGCGCTTTGCCCGGAACGCGCTCCCAAACGGCCACGACGACCATGCGACCGGCGGCAAGCTGGGCGCGCTCTATGGCCGCGTCGCGGCCCGCGTGATCCGCGACCGCAAGAGTGCGCGGACGTTCCTGATCGCGGTCGGCGTCGCGACGCTCGTCGCCTGCTCGATGTTCTATTTCAAGGCGGTGACGGTGAAGCTGCTGCCCTTCGACAACAAGTCGGAGGTGCAACTCGTCCTTGACATGCCTGAAGGCACGTCGCTCGAAGCTACCGGACGAACCCTCGACGCGGCAGCGGCGGTGGTGCGGCAATTGCCCGAAGCGCGATCGATGGAAGCCTATGCCGGAACCTCGGCACCGTTCAATTTCAACGGCCTAGTTCGACATTATTTCCTGCGCAGCCGCCCCGAGATGGGCGACCTGATGGTCACGCTTGCGCCGAAGGACGAGCGCGACCGGTCGAGCCACGCGATCGCGCTCGAACTGCGCGAACAACTTCATGCAGCGCTGCCGCTCCCCGCGGGCGGATCGATCAAGGTTGTCGAGACGCCGCCGGGACCGCCGGTGCTCGCGACGATGCTCGCCGAAATCTATGGTCCCGACGAAGCGACGCGGCGCAGGACCGCCGAGCAGGTCGAGAAATTATTCCGCACGATCCCCTATATCGTCGACGTCGACAACAGCTTTGGCGCGCCGCGCCCACGCCTTCGGCTCGTCCCCGATCGCGCGCGAATGGATGCCTATGGCATATCGGATCGCCAACTGTTCGACAGCATCGGCACGCTGCTCGGCGGGCAGACGGTCGGCTACGCGCCGCGCGGAGACGGGCGCGACCCGCTGCCGATCCGGGTCACGCTTGCCCAGTCGCAACGGACCTGGAGCGCCGACCTGGCCGCGACGCCGGTCGCGAGCATGGGGCCGGGCGGCCGACTGGTGCAGTTGGGCGAGGTCGTGAGCGCTCATGAAGAACCGGGATCGCCCATCCTGTTCCGCCGCAACGGCCGCGCCGCCGACATGGTCACCGCCGAACTCGCAGGCGATTATGAAGCGCCAATCTATGGCATTTTCGCGGTCGACGATGCGATCGAGGCGTTCGACTGGCAGGCGCACGGGATGACGAAACCCGTCATTCGCTTCAACGGCCAGCCCGACGACGAACAGATGCCAACGCTGCTTTGGGACGGCGAGTGGGAAATCACCTGGGTGACGTTTCGCGACATGGGTGCCGCCTTCATGGTCGCGCTGCTAGCCATCTATGTCCTTGTCGTCGGGCAGTTCAGGAACTTCAAGATTCCACTGGTGATCCTGACACCGATCCCGCTGACGCTGGTTGGAATCGTGATCGGGCATATGCTCTTCGGCGCGCCGTTTACCGCCACGTCGATGATCGGCTTCATCGCGCTTGCCGGAATCATCGTGCGCAACTCGATCCTGCTCGTCGATTTCATCAATCATGCGAAAGCGCCCGACAAGCCGCTGCGCGATACGCTGCTCGAAGCGGGGATGATCCGCTTCAAACCGATCGTGCTGACGGCGGCGGCGGCGATGATCGGCGCCGCGACGATCCTGAGCGACCCGATCTTCCAGGGTCTTGCGATCTCGCTGCTCTTCGGTCTTGCCTCCTCGACACTGCTGACGGTGCTCGTTATTCCCGCGATTTACATCGTCCTGCGCGACGATGGCCGCGAAGGAACGCTCTCGCCATGACCAAGCCGACCGACCTCTCGATCCTCAAGCGCGACGCGCACGAAATGGCGGGTTACCTGAAGCTGCTTGCCAATCCCGAGCGCCTGTTGATGCTGTGCCAGATGGACGAGCGCGAGGTGTCGGTCGGCGAGCTTACCGAACTCAGCGGGTTGTCGCAGTCAGCGGTATCGCAGCACCTTGCGCGTTTTCGTGCGCAAGGAATCGTGTCCGCGCGTGGCGAGGCGCAGACCCGCTTCTATAGCATGGCAGATCCCAAGATGCGGCGTATCATCAACGCGCTCTGCGAAGCATGCCACGAGCTATAGTTTCGCCGCCAAAACTTGGCTTCGCTGGTGCGGCGTGGGCTGACCTGTCGCTCTGGAATGCCGGTAAGGGTTGCACCTCGGCTCTCCGGCCACCGCTCACCTGTCATTGGTGCGGGCATTCGACCTGGATGCTGGCGATGCAAAACGCGGACGAGATAAATGACATCCAGCCTAATTATCTTAAATTAGTATCTACTAATATTGGTGAGTACCAAACAGAATGGCGACGATCGCGAACACACTATTCTCATCCTAGACTTTGCGGAAACCGATAAGGCGCGATGGATCCGATTTTACATCTTGGGCCGCTGGCTATCGCGGCCGATCGCCTGATTGCGGTCGCGTCGATCTGGCTGTTTGTCGCGGTCGCGGGTCGGGTCGCCGCGCGGATCGACCCGCGCGCATCGCGGGCAGGGTGGTGGGCGCTCGCCATAGGCTTGCTGGCGGCCCGAGCCGGTTTCGTCGTGCAGAATTTCGAGGCCTTTCGCGTCGCGCCGTCGACGATTCTTGCGGTCTGGCAGGGCGGCTTCTCGGCTTTGGCCGGGATCATCGTCGCCGCCCTGACTCTCCTCGTTCTGCTCGGGCGGAGCCGCGCCGGCGCGATCATGCTGGCGACGCTGTCCGGGCTGTCGTTGGTCTATCTGGCCTCGCTCGCCTGGCTCGCGCCGGAACCGCGACCGCTGACGCCGGGGCTGACCGTCATGCAGGTCGACGGCACGCCGGTTCCGATCGAGGGTTTGCGCGGCCGGCCCTTTGTCGTCAATTTATGGGCGACCTGGTGTCCGCCGTGTCGGCGCGAGATGCCGATGGTGGTCGATGTCGCACGGTCGTCGGCGATTCCCGTACTGCTGGTCAACCAGGGCGAAAGCGACGTCGAGGTGCGTGACTTCCTGCGGCGCGAACGCCTGCCCGCTGATGCAGTCAGGCTCGATCCGGGATCGACACTCACGCAGGCGGCGGGTTCAGGCGCCATGCCGACGACCCTGTTCGTCGACGCGCAAGGCCTGGTCCGCGACATCCATGTCGGCGAAATATCCCGTGCGGCACTCACCGACGGAATCCGCAATCTCGAAAGGACAAGGAAATGAACGACCAAGCTATCCCGGCGGTCGCAGGCGCGGCGGCGGCGTCTCCCGCTGGTGCGGCCCGGTCGCGACCTTGGCACCGTCGGGGAGAAACGGCGTGATCCGATGGCTCGTCGCGCTGCTGATCTTCGCCTTTGCCCCGCCCGCGGCGGCGCAGCTGCACATATATGGCCCGGGCGGCCCGGCGCCTGCGATGCGCGCGGCGGCGCTGGCATTCGAAAAGGAAACTGGGATCGCGGTCGAAGTGGTCGCCGGACCTACGCCGACCTGGATCGACCGCGCCCGGCAGGATGCCGACCTGGTGTTCAGCGGCTCCGATCGCATGATGACCGAGTTCGTCCGGCTCATGGACGGCAAGCTGCGCCAGTCCGATGTCGCTCCGCTTTATGATCGCCCGGCGGCCATTCTCGTCCGCAAGGGCAATCCGATGGCCATTTCGGGATTTCGCGACCTTGCGCGCGGCGATCTAAATTTGATGGTGGTCGAGGGAGCCGGGCAGGACGGGCTTTGGGAAGATTTGGCGAGCCGGGCCGGCGGCATCGATTTTCTTCGCAAACTGCGCGGTCATATCAAGATTTTTGCCCCCAACAGCGCCGCAGCACGCTCGGCTTGGATCGAAGATCCTGCGGTCGACGCCTGGATCATCTGGAACATCTGGCAGCTTGAAAACG
>CAUUIU010000215.1:0-5698 GCA_963545025.1 uncultured Sphingopyxis sp.
CGGTGGGGGCGCCGCGTCAGCCGGCGGAGCCATCATCTGCTCTTGGGAGTCCTTCGCTCCGGCCTTGGGGTCGAAGCGTTCGGCCCACCATTTCTTCCGTTCGGTCCAATTGTCACGGACCATCTCGAGATGTTCGGCCAGCACTTCCTTTGCGCCCGCATCCTTTTCCTGGCGCAACCTGGCATATTCCTCGCGCCAGTCGGCGTCGAAGGAATCGAGCGGCGGCGCGATGTCTGCATCGACATATTGGTCCGCCGATTCGAGCACGAGAAAGGAAAGCGACGCGCTCGCGACCTGATATTTGCGCGCCAGCGCAACCATCGCATCATGCTCGGCGGGATCGTCGGCGAGACGCGCGGCCTCCATCTCGGCCCACAGCGCTCCCGCCCCGTCGTGACGCCCGGCGCGGCCTTCGCTGTCATAGCGCGCAACCGTCACCCGCCCCATCGCGTCGGCAACCCACACCGACAGCCCTTCACCCGCCGGCATCGGCCCCGCGATATGCCAGCCGCCGCCGCTCGTCGGCAGGTTGCGGAATGCGATCTTGCGGCCCGAGGCGCTGCGCACGCGGACCACGCCGCCGCCGCCTCGCAGCAGGTCGGCGAGGACGGCGTGACGGTTACCCGGGGTCAGCAGTGACAGCCGTCCGCCGCCGTCCTGCGCGAGGCGCGACAGATAAGCGGTGTTGGCATCGGGTGCCGAGGCGACGATCTGCAACCGGCAGTCGGGCGCAAAGTCGGCCGCGAGGTCGAGAGTGCGCGCACCGTCGGTGAACATCAGGCATTGCGGCGCCGCCTCAAGCTTCAGCTCGTCGAGCCCGGTCAGGCGCGTCGCACCGAGATAGGTCTGCGCCGCCAGCGCGGCGCGCAGCCGGGCGGCATTGGCGAAGGTCGCAACGACCGGCTTGTCCTCGGCGAAGGTGACGAGGTCGATCGCGGTCGGCGCGCGCGCCGCCAGATAGGCGTCGAGCAGCGCGATCTCGTCCGCGAGCGCGTCGTCGCTCCGGGACCAGGAGCGGTCCCAATAGATGCGCAGCCGTGCGGGCGGCGGCACCAGGGCCTTCGACGTTCCCGGCCCTGCGAGCTCGAAAAAGGCATCGCCGCTCCGATGCCCGGCAACGACCAGCCCCGACGGCAGGCGCGTACCGGTGATCCGCAGCGTGCTCCGCTGTGCGGACGGGACAGCCGCGGTCGCCTCGGCCTTCCACTCGCCATCGCTCGCAACAGCCTTCAGCGTCTGCTCCCAAGGGAAGACAATCGCAGGCTCTCCTTCGATCGCGCTTCCCGAATAGCGCAGCGTGACCGCCTCCACCGGCACATCGGGCCAGGGAAGCGCAAAACCCTCCACCGCATCAACCGGCGCCGAGACATGCACGCGGATCGTGCGCGAACCGCCGGGCGCAATCGGATAGACGCGCGTCGAGAAACGGTTGCCCGACACTTCGGCAAGCCCCGGGTCGATGCCTTCGCGCACCTCGGCCTCGTAGACGCGGCGGGCCTTGGGCTGTTCGATCAGCACGCCGGGGACCATCGCGCCGCCGACGTCGAGCGCATAGCCCGTCACCACGCCCTGTTCGGGCAGCAGCAGCGCCAGCCGCGCCTCGATCGGGTCGTTCCGTTGCTGGTTGCGGTGCGACAGCTCCGCCTCGATGGTCGCGTCGACCATCCCGCCGCGCTGTTTCAGGTCGATCGTCAGCCGTGTGATGCGCAGATCGTCCGGGCCTACGCGCAATTCGTCATCGACGATGCCGTGCCAATAGCCCTGCAGGCTCGATGGCCGGGGTGCCTGTGCCCCGGCATCGCCGCGCGGCAACAGGAAAGCGAACGCGAAGACCAGCGCCACCAGCCAACGGATCATGCACGCTCCTCTGCAAGCCGCGCCGGTATGAGGCCGCGCAGCGAATTGCCGATGAAAAAGCCGCTCTCGAGGTCGGCGAGACGCAGGTGCGATTCGATCGCGCGTCCCTTTTCGATCAGCTCGGCACGCAGCACGCCGGGCAGCAGCCCGAGCGACAGCGGCGGCGTGAGCAGCAGTCCGTCGCGCTCGACGAAGATATTGCTCCAGCTTCCCTCGGTGACGAAGCCCGGCTCATCGACGAAGACGACCTCGGCCGCACCGCTGGCGAGGCGCGCGGCGTCATAGTGGGCGCGCAGGCTGGTCTTGTGCGACAAGCGAAAATCGTCAGCTGCCACGGGCGCGGGATGGATCGCGACCGGAACTGGCAGTTCGGCGAGGCGCGGCATCGGCGTCACCTCGACCGCGAGCGCTCCCGACGCGGCCAGCCGCATGCGCACCCGCGCCGCGGCACGCAGCCGAAAGGTCGCCGATTGCAGACTGTTGCGCGTCCCGTGCCGATCGAAGCGAAAACCGAGCGCGTCCGCGCTGGCCTTCATCCGCGCCAGATGACCTTCCAGCCGCTGAATGCCGTCGACCGGATCAAAATACATCGTTTCGAGAAGGTCGAAGCTTTCCCCCGCTGCGCCCACAAATTCCCCCTTGGCCAGACATTCGCGCCATTCCCCGGATGGCACGCTGTCGGCGACGATTCCCGATCCCAGACCCAGCGTGGCGCATGACGGCCCGTCCTGCAAGCCGCTGATTTCGGGAAAAACCAATGTGCGGATCGCAACGTTGAAGGCAGCGTCGCCTTCGGCTTCGATGAAGCCGATCGATCCGGTGTAAAGTCCGCGCGGTCCGGCCTCGAGTTCGTCGATGATCTCCATCGCCCGCACCTTGGGCGCGCCGGTGATCGATCCACAAGGGAAAGCGGCGCGCAGCACATCGATCGCGCCAGTGCCTTCGGGCAGCCGCGCGGCCACATCGGACACCAGTTGGTGGATCGTCGGAAAGCTTTCGACGCGGAACAGGTCGGGCACCGCGACCGACCCCGGCACCGCAACGCGCGACAGATCGTTGCGGATCAGGTCGACGATCATCAGATTTTCGGCGCGCTGCTTCGGATCCTCGGCCAGTTCGCGCCTCGCACGGGCATCGGCATCGGGGTCCGGCACACGCGCCGCGGTGCCCTTCATCGGCCGCGCCATCACCTCGCGCCCGCGCAGCGCAAAGAAAAGCTCGGGCGACAGCGACGCGATCGCCTGCTTGCCCGTCCAGATGAAGCCGCCATAGCCCGCGCGCGCCGTCCGCCGCAGCCGCGCATAGATGGCGAGCGGATCGCCGAGCACTGGAACATCGGCGCGAAAGGTGAAATTCGCCTGATAGATGTCGCCCGCGCGGATCAGGGCCAGCACCTCCTCGACCGCGGCCTCATAAGCATCGCGCCCCAAGCGCGGTTTGACCCGTCCAACCCACGCCCCGGCCGGATCGGGCAGAAACGCCGGCACCGCATCGGCATCGATCCGCTCGACATGCTCGAACAGGCCGAACCAGGCGAGCGGCGGCTGGTTGGCGACGGCCACTTCGACCGCCCCGCGCCAAGCGGGCGCCAGGCCCTTGCCGGCCTCATAGGCGAGATAGCCCGCCGCATGGAGCCCGCGCGCCTGCGCCGCTTCCAGCGCATCGAGCATCGCGGGAATTTCGCCGGCGCCTTGCGCGGTGAGAATCTCCACTGGCCTTGCGAACAGCCGCGCCGGAACCGCGCCGGCCGCGCGCGCATCGTCGAGCAGGACAAAGGGTGGGCTGTCGCCACCCGCAAGGCTGATCGGCTCGCCTGGCATCGTTCGTCCTGTTCGCCCCCGCGCCCCCGGGCGGCGTCAGCGCTCGCGGCGAACGCGGATGCGCTTCATGCTGCCGATCTCGGCGAAATAGCTGCCGACCGCGCCCGGATAGATCACGACCTTGTCGCCGGGCTTGGGATCGCGCGGCACGTCGGTCTGATCCGTCTGGAGCCACACCGCGCCATCCTCGATCTCGAAGCGCATCTTGTTATAGCCTTCGCGCCGCGCCCATTTGATCGTCGTTTCGAGCCGGGTGATCTTTTCCTTGTCGTCGTCGCCCCCGCCAAAGAAGGGCAGGTCGCGCAGCGTGAAGCCGAACAGGCCGCGCCGCGCCTTTTGCGCCGAATTGCGATCAAAGAAGGTGATGTCGTTCGCGGCTTGCGCCTGTTCGAGCGCGGCGACCTGGCGGTCGAAGCAAGCGAGCCGCGCGGCGGCATCGGAAAGCGCGCGGCAATCATATATCTGCTGAATCTGTGCCGGAGTCGCAGGCGCCTCCTTATCTTTCGCCGCCGCGGGCATCGCGCCAAGAGCTAGCAACGCAAGCGCGCCGGAGAGGATCGTCGAACGCGATTGCACTAAGGTCATGGCTATCCCCTTGTCGGTAGCCGCACGACTAGCCGCCGCGTCGCCGCGCCGCAAGATTGCGAATGACCGCGCCGCTGCTTAGAGTGATGTCAGTAACAAAACAGAGAGGTCGCCCCGCTCCCATGAACAGCCCCTATGACTGGTCGCACGATTATCGCCATCCGACGCCCTGGGACCAGTCCTTCGCCCCGCTAACGCTGCCCGACATGCTCGCCGCCAGTGTCGCGCGCCGGGGCGACGCGCCGATGCTCGATTTTCTCGGCCGCCAGTTCAGCTATGCCGAGGTTGCGCGCGGCGCGGCGCGGGTCGCGCGCGGGCTGCAACAGCGCGGGATTGGCAAGGGGCACCGCGTCGGGCTGTTCCTGCCCAACGTCCCCCATTATGTCGCGGCCTATTATGGCGCGCTCGCCGCCGGCGCGACCGTCGTCAATTTCTCGCCGCTGTACACCGTCCACGAACTCGAGGCGCAGGTCGAGGATTCGGGCACCGACACTTTGTTCACGATCAGCGCCGCCGCGCTGCTGCCGACCGCGCTCGCGGTGCTCGAAGGGTCGAGCCTGGAACGGCTCGTCGTCGGGTCGGTCGCGGGCGGCCTGCCCGCCGCCAAGTCGGTTCTCTACCGGCTGTTCAAGCGCAAGGAGGTCGCGCCGCTGCCCGCCGATCCGCGCATCATCCGCTTCTCGGCGCTTACCGACAATGACGGCAAGCCCGAGCCGGTGGCGATCGACGCCGAACAGGATGTCGCGCTGATCCAATATACGGGCGGCACCACCGGCACACCCAAAGGCGCAATGCTTACCCACCAGAATCTGACGGCCAACGCGCGGCAGGTGAATGCGATCGACCCCGACCATGATGCCGCGGATCGCATATTGGGCGTACTGCCTTTCTTCCACGTCTTTGCGAACACCTGCGTGCTCAACCGCACCGTGCTCAACGGCGGTACGATCACGATGTTGCCGCGCTTCGACGCCAAGCAGGCACTTGAAGCGATCACACGGACAAAGACGACCGCGCTTCCCGGCGTGCCAACGATGTATCAAGCGCTGCTCGATCATCCCGATCTGGCGAAGACCGATTTCTCGTCGCTGCGCGTCTGCATTTCGGGCGGCGCGCCGATGCCTGCCGAACTGCGCGAGAAATTCATCGCCGCCACCGGCGCCTCGCTCGTCGAAGGTTATGGCCTCACCGAAAGCTCGGGGGTCGTTTCGACCAATCCCTACGAGGGTCCGGTCAAGCCCGGCACGATCGGCCAGCCGCTTCCCGCGACGCACATCCGGCTGGTCGACAAGGAAGACCCGATGAAGGACGCTCCCGCCGGCGAACCCGGCGAGCTGGTGGTCAGGGGGCCGCAGATCATGCGCGGTTACTGGAACCGCCCCGATGCGGACATAGCCGTCCGCCTCGATCACCGCGACGTCGCCGGTGCGCAGCCA
>CAUUIU010000216.1:0-5660 GCA_963545025.1 uncultured Sphingopyxis sp.
GTGCGCGCGCTGCGCCGCCGCCGCCGGAAGCGCCGGACGGAAATTGATCGGAGATGGGGCGGCTGAATGGCTGCCCCGAACCTCCCCGCTCAGGCGATCGCGATCTGGATTGCCTGAGCGAGGAAGGCGATGCCGACGAGTGTCACCAGCCAGCGGCGAATGATGCGGAACTGGGCATCGCTGATCCGGTCAAGAATGTAGCCGCCTACCGTTATTCCGGCCATTGATGCGGCTACGGCGACGACGGTAGTGGGAAGTGCGACGATTTCACGCGCAGACGCGCCGAGTAGCAAGCTGCCATAAACGAGAATCTTGGAGGCGTGCCCCATCGCCTGCATGACTGCTTTGGTCGCAACGACCTGATGGCGGTTCAAGCTGGTTTTTACGAAAAGCAGGTCGGTTACCGGCCCCGAAACGCCTGAAACTAGGGCGATTCCATTCGACGCGAAGCCGCCGACGATCGCATGCCAGCGGTTGCTCGCATCGAGCCGGATCCAGCGATCGGGAAGCCAGACAAGGATCGGCGTGAGTCCGAGGCCCAGAAAAACGAGGAATTTGGTCGGGGTAAAGAGGACTAGCGAGAAAAAGGCGAGCGATGCCGCGGAGCCGAGAGCGAACCAGAGCAACACCGGCCACATGATATGCTGTCGGTGGATCATGAAGCGCCACATGTTCGAGGCGAACTGGATCACGCCGTGGAGCGCCAGCGCAAGCGCCGCGGGCAACAGCCAGGTGAGCACGCCCATGAAGACGATGCCGCCGGCCATGCCGAAAATGCCCGAGAGAATGGAAGTGAGGAAAGCGGCGATGACGATCAGCACGCTTGCCTGCATCATTCCTCCGCATGGTCCGCGAACCGCAGTCGTTGCGGTAAATTGGTCGGGACGAGAGGATTCGAACCTCCGACCCCCACACCCCCAGTGTGATGCGCTACCAGGCTGCGCTACGTCCCGACCGGCCCTGTTGGGCAGGCGAGGCCCCTAGCGCGGGTTGGCGGGCGATGCAAGCGGCTATGGTCCGGTGCTGCAGCTTTCGCGGCTGGCAAGCGTCCGCCCTTGATCCTGACGGCGTCGTCCCCATTTCGGCGGCGCCTGCCATGGGGGACGGCGGCGCGCGACCGGTTGCACCGAGGTCCCCTGCGTGATAGGCGCCGCGCCATCTATACGCGCCGGTTCCGTGGGGAATGGGCGGTGCTTGTGAACGGAAAGTTTTTCACCCATGTCGATGCAATTGCTTCTGACCCAGGCGGCGGGATCGGGCGGCGGGGCCTTCGCCTTTGCCCAGATCGTCCCGATGATCCTGATCTTTGTCGTGTTCTGGTTCTTCCTGATCCGCCCGCAGCAGGTGCGGATGAAAGAACATCGCGCCAAGATCGCAGCGGTGAAGCCGCGCGACCAGGTTGTCACCGGCGGCGGGATCGTCGGCAAAGTGACGCGCGTCGACGATGACTATGCCGATGTCGAAATCGCGCAGGGCGTGAAGATCAAGGTTGTCAAATCGACCCTGTCCGACGTCCTTCAGCCCGGCGGCAAGCCCGCGAACGATTGATGCGGCGCGGTCCGCGGTTCGCGGACCCGCCCCTGGCCAGACCGGAATTCCCCCTATGCTCGATTTCCCGCGTTGGAAAACCATCGGCATCAGCATCATCCTGCTGCTCGGTATCCTCTTTTCGATCCCCAGCTTCCTGCCGGAAAAGACGTTCGAAAGCCTGCCGGGCTTTGCGCAGACCAAGGTCAATCTGGGTCTCGACCTGGCTGGCGGCAGCCACTTGCTGCTCGAAGCCGACCTTGCCGACCTGCGCAAGACCCAGCTGACGAACATGGAAAAGACCGTCCGCACCGCGATGCGCGGTGAGCGGGGTCCCGACGACGACATCGCGATCGGTGAACTGTCGACCGCCGGCGGCAAGATCAGCTTCCTTGTTCGCGACCTCGCGCAGCTCGACGAAGCACGCGAACGGCTGTTCAGTCAGACGCAAGGTGCGGGGCTGACCGGCCAGCGCGACTGGACGATCACCGTCGTCAATACGACGCGCATCGAGATGACGCCGACCAGCGCCGGGCAGACCCAAGCTGTCGCCGAGGCGATGGATTCGGCCCGCGACATCATCGACAAACGCGTCAACGCGCTGGGCACACGCGAGCCGACGATCATTCGCGAGGGCGACGACCGTGTCGTCGTCCAGGTCCCCGGCCTGCAGGACCCGACCGCGCTGAAAGAGCTGATCGGCAAGACCGCGCGGCTCGAATTCCGCATGGTTGATGCCAACGCCGACCCGAACGAAGCCGCCGCCGGCCGGGTGCCGGTGGGCAGCGAGATCGTCCCCTATGCCGAGGGCGAGGGCAATGGTGCCACGTTCGAAGTGCTGCGCCGCCAGGTGATGATCAGCGGCGAGCAACTGATCAACGCGCAGCAAAGCTATGATCCGCAGAACAACCAGCCGGTCGTGTCGATCAGTTTCGATTCGGGCGGCGCGAACACGTTTGCGAAGGTGACCGCCGAAAGCGTCGGCAAGCGCTTTGCCATGGTGCTCGACGGCAAGGTGTTGTCGGCACCGTCGATCAACGAACCGATCCTGGGCGGCAGCGCGCAGATTTCGGGCAATTTCACCGTCGCCAGCGCCAACAATCTGGCGATTTCGCTGCGCTCTGGCGCGCTGCCGGTGAAAATGGAGGTGGTCGAGGAACGCACCGTAACCCCCGAACTCGGTCAGGATTCGATCGAGAAGGGAACGATCGCCGGCATCATCGCGACCGTTGCCGTGCTGACGCTGATGCTCGTCGTTTATGGCCGGTTCGGCGTCTATGCGTGCATCGGCCTTGTCTTCAACGTTTTCCTGATCATTGCGATCATGGCGGCGTTCAACGCGACGCTGACCCTGCCGGGAATCGCCGGCTTCGTGCTGACGATCGGTGCGGCGGTTGACGCGAACGTCCTGATCAACGAGCGAATACGCGAAGAGCTGGCCCGCGGACGCAAGGTGTTCCAGGCGGTGGAGCTTGGCTATACCGAAGCAAGTCGCGCGATTTTCGACGCGAACGTCACCAATGTCATCGCGGCGGTGCTGATGTTCTGGTTCGGGTCGGGCCCGATCAAGGGCTTTGCCGTGGTGCTGACCATCGGTATCGTCACCAGCGTCTTCACCGCCGTTACCGTCACGCGCATGTTCGTCGCCCATTGGCTGCGGACAAAGCGTCCGACGTCGATCAACATTTAAGAAGGGAGCGAAACGATGCGCTTGCTGAAACTCGTCCCCGACAACACCAATATCGACTTCCTGCGCTGGCGGAAGTTCGCCTCGTTCATGAGTTTTTTCCTTGTCGTCGTATCGATCGCGCTCGTCGCGGTGAAGGGCCTGAACTTCGGTGTCGACTTCGTCGGCGGCCAGTCGGTCCGCGTCGAATTCACGCAGGAAATGCCGCCGATCGACGAAATCCGCGAAAAGGTCGGTAACATCGGCCTTGGCGAAGCGACGATCCAGCAATTCGGTTCGGACAAGGCGGTTTCGATTCGTACCGCGCTGCCAGAAGGCGACAAGTCGGCGGCGGAGCGTGCCGGCCAGCAGTTGGTATCGGGTATCCAAAAAGCCTTTCCGACAGCGAAAACCGGCTCGGTCGAAACCGTATCGGGGAAGGTATCCGAGGAGCTGATACGGACGGGTGCGATCAGCTTGGGCCTGGCGATCATCGGCATTTCCATTTACATCTGGATCCGCTTCGAATGGCAGTTCGGCGTCGGGGCGCTCGGCCGCCTTTTCCACGAGGTTGCGCTGACATTCGGACTGTTCGCGGTGACGCAGATGCAGTTCGACCTCAACAGCGTCGCGGCGCTGCTGACGATCGTGGGGTATTCGCTCAACGACACGATCGTTGTTTATGACCGCATTCGCGAGAATCTGAAAAAATACCGCAAGATGGAAATCGTTTCGCTGCTCAATCTCAGCATCAACGAAACGCTGTCGCGAACGGTGATGACCACCGTCGCAATGGTGCTGGCGCTCGGTGTGTTGCTGTTTCTGGGCCCGGACGTGATTTTCGGATTTACCGCCGCGATGCTGTTCGGCGTGTTCATCGGTGGCTATTCGTCAGTGCTGATGTCGACGCCGGTCCTCGTATGGCTGAAGGTCGGACCCGACAGCTTTGTGCCGCGCACGAGCGCGGGCATGGATGGCGGCGAACGCGTCGAGCGCAAGGATGACGGCGCGGTCGTTTAGGTCTTTAGTTTTTTGTGAAAAACCGGCGCCGGCCTGCTTTCGAGTGGGCCGGTGTTGCCGTGTCTTAGAGCGCTGCGCAGCGGCGAAGATGCTCGGCCAGTTCGCGGCCGTTGCGGTCCCAGTCGAAGCGGCTGACAAGGGTTGCGGCGACCTCGGGGGGCGACGGCGGGTTGGCGAGGATGGCCTGCACGGCATCGGCAATCGCTTCTGGTGTTCGTTCGACTATGCGTCCTGCCACGGGAGACGCCACCAACTCGGCGGCACCGCCCGCGTCGCTGATCACGATCGGCGTGCCGCAGGCGAGCGCCTCGACCCAGGCGTTGGCGAGGCCTTCGCTGGCCGATGGCATGACGACGGCGTCGGCGGCGCGATACAGCTGTGGCAGATCGGCATTGGCGACCGGCCCCAGGAAGCGAACGCGGCTCTCGACTCCCAGCTTTTGCGCGAGCGCGCGGTAGCGGCCTTCCTCTTCGCCGGCGCCGGCGAGCCAGTATTCGACGCGTGGAAGCGCGGGCAACGCTTCGATGACCAGCGCCTGTCCCTTGCGCGGAATCAATGCGCCGACGGTGAAGATCGCGGGGGCGTCGCTCATGCCGAGTGCGGCGCGCGCGGTGGCGCGGTCGCCGGGATGGAAGCGGGTCGCGTCGATGCCCGTGTAGTGGATGGCGACCTTCGCCGGATCGATACCGATGGCGGCCATATCGCGGCGCATTGCTTCGGATACGGCTAGCAGGCCGGCCGCTTTCGCGCCCGCCTCTACAACTTGGGATCGCGTCGCTGGATCATGGCCGAAATGGCTGATGTCGGCGCCTCGCGCTTTCGCGGAAAAGGGGACGCCGAGCGCGTCGGCGACACGCATCGCGGCGGGGCCATCGGGATAGAAGAATTGCGCATCGACGACGTCGACGGTCTTTCCGTGGACGGCGGAGAGAACGGAGCGCGCGACCTTGGCGGGGTTGAAACGCGCGCCGACGCGCGGGATCAGGGTGAAACGCGGGCGATGGACGGTCAGCCCGTTCCAGCTCTCGACCGAAGGCAGATCGCGAAGCGCGCGATAGCGTTTGTGGAGCGACAGCGGGAAGGGCGGCAGGCCGACGGGGGCGACGACGGTCAGGTCGATTCCCGGTTGCTCCGCCAGCGCGCGCAGGCTCCGCTCGACGAACAGGCCGAAATTCGGACGTGCGGCGTCGGGGAACAGTGTCGCGATCGACAGGACGCGCAGAGGCGTGGCGGCCGACACTTACAGCGTGCGGATGAGGCGGACCGCGATCGCAGCCCAGGGCGGATTGCTGACGACCTGTTGACGCTGGCCGGTGCCGAGCGGGAGCAGATGCAGCTTCTCGCCATCGACATTCAGCAGGCGCGCGAAGAAGAAGCGGCCGGCGGGGCGGGGGACTAGAACTGTCTCTTATACACATCTCCGAGCCCACGAGACACTGAGCGATCT
>CAUUIU010000217.1:0-5658 GCA_963545025.1 uncultured Sphingopyxis sp.
GGACAAAGGAACCCCGATGACGACATCGCCCCCCGCTGACCGGCCCAAACTCGGCGAATTCCTCTGCTTCGCCGTCTATTCGGCGAACCTCGCCTTCGGCCGCGCCTACCGCCCGATCCTCGACAAGCTCGGGCTGACCTACACCCAATATGTCGCGCTCGTCGCCTTGTGGGAAAAGGACGACCAGACCGTCGGCGAACTGGGCGACAAGATGTTCCTCGAATCGAACACCCTCACCCCGATTCTCAAGAAACTCGAACAATCCGGCTTCATCAAACGCCGCCGCGATCCCGCGGACGAGCGCCAGGTGCGTATTCGCCTGACCCCCAAGGGCAGCGAATTGCGCAGCCATGAAATCGGCAACGAGCTGTTCGACGCAACCGGCCTCGGCGACAATTTCTTCGACGTCCAGAAATCGGTCGCCAAGCTACGCGACAATCTGATGCGCTCGCTGGAAGATTGAACCGCGCGCTTACGCGGCGTCGTGAAAGATCACGCCTAACGTGTGCCGCCGCCCTGACCGTATCTCGCTCACCCCATGGCGCATCGCAACGCGATAATCGCCGCGCGACCCCCGCACCGGCCGCGCATTCACTGCGAACAGCACCGCATCGCCCTTCGCCAGCGGCACAACGGCCGCGCGCGACTGCATCCGCGGGCGCTGCTCGGTCAGCACGAACTCGCCTCCGGTAAAATCCTCGCCCGGCGCCGACAGCAGCACCGCCATCTGCAACGGAAAGACGTGCGCGCCGTACAAATCCTGATGCAGGCAATTATAATCGCCCGCGCCATATTGCAGCAGCAACGGCGTCGGCCGCCGCTGCCCGGCATCATGGCACCGGGCCAGAAATTCGTCGTGCCCGGCCGGAAAGCGCACATCCAACCCCATCCGTTCGTGCCACCGGTTCGCAATCGGCGCGAGCCGCGGATAGAGCGCACCACGCAAAGCCGTGACCAGCGACGGCAACGGATAGGCGAAATAGCGATATTCGCCGCGCCCGAACCCGTGTCGCGCCATCTGCACATGGCTGCGAAACAGCCCTTCCTCGCCATATAGCGCGGCGACCCCCTCGCACTCGGCGGCGCTCAACAATCCCGGCAACACGGCCCAGCCTTCGCGGTCGAGCGACGCTGCCATGCCGTCCCAATCCAGTGCCGCGATCCGCGCGTCGATGAACGATGGGGCCGGGGCGATATCGATGCTCTGTGTCATAGGGGCCCCATTGCATCCCAGGTCCATCGTTGCGCCCCGTTTCTTGCGTTCAAACGCCTGCACGGTCGCCCCGCCACTACGCGGGCAATGGAACCCAATTTCAACTCCTGTCGTTTAATCGCAGGGCAAAGGGGAACGGGCAGAGCGTTGAGCATATTGGCAACCGAACCGGACAGCACCGCCTTTCTTGAAAACAGCGGTGAAATGGGCCAGCGCGTTGCCGCGTATGACTGGACCGCCACCGCGCTCGGGCCGATCGCCACCTGGTCGCAAAGCCTGCGCGCCATCGTCGCCTTTCTCCTCCATTCGCCGGTCCCGATCGTCATGCTGTGGGGCGAAGAGGGCACGATGATATACAACGACGGCTATTCGGAATTCGCGGGCGACAATCACCCGCGCATCCTCGGCCTGCCGGTGCGCGAGGCCTGGCCCGAGGTCGCCGACTTCAACGACAATGTCATGAAGGTCGGGCTCGCCGGCGGCACCCTCGCCTACAAGGACCATCTGCTCCGGCTCAACCGTACCGGCATGCTCGCGGACGTCTGGATGAACCTCGACTATTCGCCGGTCTATGGTGGCGACGGCACGCCCGCCGGCGTGCTCGCGGTCGTTGTCGAGACGACCGAGGCGGTCCAGAACGACACGGCACTCCGCGCCAGCGAAGCGCGGCTGCAGCAGCTCAATGAAAGTCTAGAAGCTCACGCAAACGAACGCGCCATGGCGCTCGAAACCAGCCAGACGCAATTCCGGCTGCTTGTCCAAGGCGTCACCGACTACGCCATCTACATGCTCGACGACGATGGCGTTGTCACCAGCTGGAACGCCGGTGCCGAGCGCATCAAGGGCTATCACCCCGACGAAATCATCGGCCGCAATTTCTCCTCCTTCTACGAAGAGCAAGACCGCATCGCGGGCGAGCCGGCCCGCGCGCTCGACACCGCGCGCCAGACCGGCCGTTTCGCTGCCGAAGGGTGGCGCATCCGCAAGGACGGCACCCGCTTTCGGGCCAGTGTCGTGATCGACGCGATCGCCGACGATCATGGCAACCCCATCGGTTTTGCCAAGATCACCCGCGACGTAACCGAACGCGAAGAGGCGCTGCACGAACTCGAACTCGCGCGCGAGGCGCTGTTCCAGTCGCAGAAGATGGAAGCGATCGGCCAGCTCACCGGCGGCGTCGCGCATGATTTCAACAATTTGCTGATGGCGATACACAGTGGCCTCGAACTGCTGCGAAAACGCGCACCGAGAGATCCGCAAACCGTGCGGCTGCTCGACAATTGTCTGAAAGCCGCCGACCGCGGTGCCGCTTTGACCCAGCGAATGCTCGCTTTTGCCCGCCGCCAGGAACTCGCGACTGAAAGCATATCCTTGCCCCAGCTCGTCGGCAGCATCATGGAATTGTTACGGCGTTCGCTCGGCCCCAGCTTCATGATCCAGACCAGCTTTCCCGCCGATCTCGCCGCAGTGTCGGCCGACGTCAATCAGCTTGAAATGGCGCTGCTCAACCTCGCGGTGAACGCGCGCGACGCCATGCCCGGTGGCGGTACGATCGCGATCACCGCGCTCGAACGCGAGGTCGCCGCCGGCGACGTCGCCGATCTCGACCTTGGCCGCTACGTTCGCCTGACCGTCGCCGACAGCGGCAGCGGCATGGCGCCCGAAACGCTTGCCCGCGCCGCCGATCCCTTTTTCACGACCAAGGGCGTCGGCAAGGGCACCGGGCTCGGCCTGTCGATGGTCCACGGTTTCGCGCGCCAGATCGGCGGCGCGCTCGAACTCGAAAGCCGCGTCGGCGCCGGAACGCACGCGCATATCTGGTTGCCGATCAGCGGCAAGGACGCCGGTGAAGGAGCGGTCGAGAGCGAAGCCGCGGCGGCGCCCGGCCGCACGCACGTCGTGCTGGTGGTCGACGACGACGCGATCATCCTGATGAATACCGCCGCCCTGCTCGAGGATCTCGGGCATCGGGTCATCGAGGCGAGCTCGGGCGAGGAGGCGCTCGACCTGCTCCGCGCCCGCCCCGACATCGACATGCTGGTCACCGATCAGGCGATGCCGGGCATGACGGGCAGTCAGCTGATCGCGGCCGTGCGCGACGAACGCCCCGGCATGCCGATCATCCTCGCGACCGGCTATGGTGAGACCCCCAGCGACGCCAATCACGCGGTGGTCCGCCTCGGCAAGCCCTTTGGCCAGAAGGATCTTGAGCGCGCCGTCCGCGCGACCGCGGGCTGATCGACAAGTCCTCGGGCACTGGCTAGGCTGTTTCCGAAACCAACCGGGAAACCCTGCTTCATGACCTTGCGCCTCGCTGCCGCCGCTCTCCTGCTCGCCGCCGCACCGGCATCCGCCCAGCCGGGTATCGACGCCGCGAACCTCACCGACACCGTGCGCACCCTCGCCTCTGACCAGTTTCAGGGCCGCGCCCCCGGCACGATCGGCGAGGAACGCACGATCGGTTATCTGATCGGCCGGCTGCAGGCCTTGGGACTAGAACCCGCGGGGACGAACGGCGGCTGGACCCAGCCCGTGCCGCTCCTCCATACGCGTCTCGGCACCCCGGCAACGCTCGCCTTCGACCGCAAGGGCGCGGCGACGCCGCTCGCCTTCGGCACCGACATCTACCTCTCGACGCTCCAGCCGAAGGACAAGGCGGTCGTACAAAACGCCCCGCTTGTCTTCGTCGGTTACGGCGTCACCGCACCCGAACGCGGCTGGGACGATTTCAAGGGACAGGATCTGCAGGGCAAGGTCGCGGTCTTCCTGATCAACGACCCCGATTTCGTCGCGGCCAAGGGCGAGGACGGCTTCGGCAAGTTCGGCGGCCGGACGATGACCTATTATGGCCGCTGGACCTACAAGTTCGAGGAAGCCGCACGCCGCGGCGCGGTCGCCGCGCTGATCGTCCACGACACCGACGGCGTCGGTTATGGCTGGAACGTCGTCAAAAGCCCCGGCGGCGAAAATTACGGCCTCGTCCAGCCGCCCGAACGGGTGACCAGCCTCGCGCTGCAGGGCTGGATTTCGGGCGACACCGCGACCAGACTCTTCGCAACTGCCGGACAGGATCTCGCGAAGCTCCGCACCATAGCGCGCCGCAAGGATTTCAAACCTGTCGGCCTCGGCATCAGCTTCAATGCCGCCATCCCCGTGACGCACGAAGTCGTGCAGAGCCAGAATGTCCTCGCGAAAATCCCCGGTACCAAACGCCCCGATGAGGTCGTGATCTATGGCGCCCACTGGGATGCCTATGGCGAAGGCGCGCCCGACGAGCAGGGCCGCATCTACCGCGCCGGCGCCAACGACGACGCGCTCGGCGTCGCGGGGCTGCTCGAAATTGCGCGGCTGTTCAAGGCCGCGCCAGCGCCCGACCGCAGCATCGCCTTTGCTTTCTGGACCGCCGAGGAACGCGGCCTGCTAGGCTCCGAAGCCTATGCCGCCAACCCCGTCTTCCCGGCCGAAAAGACTGTCGCCAACTTCGGCCTCGACATTCTGCAGACCGCCGGCCGTGCAAAAGACGTCGTTCTCGTCGGCAAGGGTCAAGGAACACTCGAGGATGACCTTGCCCGCTTCGCGGCGAAACAGGGCCGCACCATCACCCCCGAAAGCCTCCCCGAACGCGGCCTCTTCTACCGCGCCGACCATTTCAGCCTCGCCAAGCGCGGCGTCCCCGTGCTGCTGATGATGGGCATCGCGGGCGCCTCCGACCTCGCCCAGGGCGGCAAGGTCGCGGGCCAGAAGTGGGTCGATGACTATACCGGCAAATGCTATCATCAAGCGTGCGACGCCTGGGGGGCTGACTGGAACCTCGACGGGGCGGTTCAGGATATCGAACTTTTTTACCAGATCGGTAATGAACTCGCCCACTCGACCCGCTGGCCCGACTGGAAACCCGGCAGCGAGTTCAAGGCGATCCGCGACAAGAGCAAGGATGCGCGATGACCGCCGACAAGATTTTCATCAGCGCCAACGAACTGCTCGCCGATTCCTTGCGTCTCGGCATGCAGGTCGTCGACAGCGGCTTCAAGCCGACTCACCTCGTCGGCATCTGGCGCGGCGGCGCGCCGGTCGGCATCGCGGTGCAGGAACTGCTCGACTATCATGGCCACCACTGCGACCATATCGCGATCCGCACCTCCTCCTATCATGGCATCGACCGGCAGGATCCCGAGGTGAAGGTCTTCGCATTGGGCTATCTCATTGACACGCTCGACCCCGAGGACCGGCTGCTCATCATCGACGATGTGTTCGACAGCGGCCGCAGCATCCGCGCCTTCATCGCCGAACTCAAAGCGCGCTGCCGCCACAATATGCCGCGCGACATCCGCATCGCGACCGTCTGGTTCAAACCCGGCCGCAACGTCACCGACCTCCGTCCCGACTTTTTCGTCCACGAAACCGACCAGTGGCTGATCTTCCCGCACGAGATCGACGGGCTGACG
>CAUUIU010000218.1:0-5584 GCA_963545025.1 uncultured Sphingopyxis sp.
AGATCGCTCAGTGTCTCGTGGGCTCGGAGATGTGTATAAGAGACAGGTTCGCGGTCGGGAAGCGCGGCGCCGGTCCATGCCGCAAGGGTCGGCAGGAAATCTATATTCATTGCCAGTGCGTCGCTGACCTGGCCCGCCGGGATACGCCCCGGCTGCGCCGCGATGAAGGGAACGCGATAGCCGCCGTCCCAACCCGCACCGCCCTTTCGGTCGCGCGAGTCCCCCGAAGAGCCTTCGAACCAGGGACCGTTGTCAGAAGTTACGAGTACCAGCGTGTCGCGTTCCAGGCCCAGCGCCTTGAGCTTGGCCATCACCCGCCCGAGGCCGCTATCCACTTCCTCGACAATATCGCCATAATCGCCAGCCGGTGAGTGGTGATGCTCGTCGGGATTGGGATCGAGCGGCGTGTGCGGCGCGGTAAGCGCCAGGGTCAGGAAGAAAGGACGCGCCCGATTGTCGTCAATGAACTGGATGCCGCGATCAATGAATTTGGCTGTCAGCCGGTGAAAATCGAGATCTTCGGTGATGAGGTCGACGCCTTCGCCGCTGCTGTAGAGCGAGAGCGGGGCCATGTTGTGACTGTAAGGAAGGCCGTAGAAATAGTCGAAGCCCTGGACGCGCGGCGGCCAGTAAGGCGCGACATGACCAAGGTGCCATTTACCGATCAACGCCGTTGCATAGTCGGGCTTCAGCATTTCGGCGATCGTGACCTCTTCGGGCGGCAGCCCCGTCTTGTCGTTCGCCTGGATGACGCCATTCGCCATGCCGCTCCGCACCGCGAATCGACCGGTAAACAGACCGGCGCGTGACTGGCTGCAGATGTTGGCGCTGGCAAAAAAATTGGTGAAGCGAACACCGCTGCGGGCAAGCGCGTCGAGGTGGGGGGTCCGGATCAGTTTCGCGCCATTGGCGCCCAAATCTCCATAGCCAAGGTCGTCGCACAACAGGAGCACGATATTGGGCCGCCGGGTCGTTGCTTTCGCCCAGCCAGGCGTGGCCGTCGCGGCGGCGACCGAAAGGCCGATACTGCTGGTCAAAAAATGCCGGCGTTCCATCATCCACTCTCCCAAATTTTGCGTAGTCTATGGGAGAGCCTTCCACAGTCAATATGTTTATAGGCTTTTCTGCAATAATTTATAAAATAATGCCGATGGCCGATGTCCGTAGCGAGATGGAGGCCAGGGTCACGGCGTCCACTTGAGCGGAAATCCCCGGCTGTCTTGAAGAATGCTTATGAAGGCGATTGTGCATGTTGGCAGACGCCGCTCGTGCACGATCGGCCTATCGAAGGCCCCGGATTGTCGCTGATCATTTGCCCGATTGCAAGCACGGCACGGGATCCGCTGCGGTTGTCGCGGCCGAAGCTGGGTCAGCCTGACTGACGCGCCGCGAGCGGGAAAATAGTGCCGGTGAAATCCGCGCAATCCCTCAGCTTGTGGAGGGACTGAGTCTATAGGTCGTCCGCTTATGCCACAAAGATACGCCAGCGTATTTTTAACTTGACGAAAAAAATATCATACAAGATAGAGAATAAACTAATTTGTCAGATTCGGGAAACCGAGAGAGCAAACGGGGGCGGCGGCGGAATGGCGACATCCTGGCAACCAACGACTTGGCGCGATCTGCCTGTCGGCCGACGCTATTCAGACCCCCGATTTGACCGCGCGTACATGGAACACGATCGATCCGGGCGTAATCGCCAACAGTCGAGGCCGAAATCCGCGATTTCCGCGTGGTCACAATCCAGCGGCGCCCTGGCCATAACAGAGCGGCGCCACCTGGGCATAGGCGCCGCCGCCTTTTTCATCTGCGATCACCTTGGCAGGTTCGCCCAGCCAGACGAAGCGCACATGTTTCGTCGTGTTCGATCGCATGATTTCGCCGCACGCGATCCGTTGCTCCTTGTCGGCAAATCTCACGTCGCGCAGACGCGCGCCGGGGTCCCCTGCGTCGCGCAGGATCTGCATCTCGACACCGGGCGCGATCCCCGATGCGGTGACATCGGAGCCGACAGCGGGTCGGGGCAAGGTCGATCCCGCCACGGGCGGCTGCTCGGCGAGGAGGACGGGGGCGTCTTCGTGCGCGGTTTCGGTCGCCGCCGGACGATCGAGAAGCAGGGAGGTCAGCGCCAGGGCTGCGATCGCGGTCACTCCCGCTGCAATCCAGACTTGGTGCCGCATTTCACCCTCCCAATCTCAGAAACAGTCTAGAAATTGTATAATAAATTACGATTCTATCTTTGGTCAATAACATAATCTAATATGGATCTCATTAGAAAATTACAAATCAGTAAAGAAAGATGTGATTCAGAAACTATACAATATGGAGAGGAGTATATTATGTCGAAATGGAGAAAGACGGCTGCGATATCGGCGTCAATTTCTGTGCCGTGGGCGACGGCAATAGCGGGTCTGGCGGGATTCGGCGCAGCGATGGCGCCGATGCCGGCACAGGCCGCCCGGTGTGGCCTGTCGGCGGATGGAACCTATTCCTGCTCGATGATCGCCACGACCCAATCGTACAAGTATAATCTGCTGGGATCGTGCACGGGCGGGAACACGGCGAGGCCCGTGATGTATCAGGTTCCCGAAGGTACGCCGCCCGAAGGTGGCTGGCCGGTCGTCTTCTTCTATCACGGCCTCAACCCCGCGGCGCCGCCGCCACCCGACGGCCCGACGACCTTCGCCCCGCCCGACGCGTCGAGCGACCTGCGCCACCTCACTGCCTCCATCCACGAACTCCTCGACGATCCGAACAATACGGGCAAGAAATATGCGGTGGTTTTGCCGAAGGCGGCCCTCCAGCTGCTCGTCCTGCGATTCTGGGATACGAACTTGCCGACGGACTACAATCTGAGCAGCGACAAATGCTTCTTTCCGGCGCTCTGGTCGTCGATCGAAGGCGGCGACTATGGCGCGGGCAGCCAGTATAATATGGATCGCCGCTACGCCTACGGCATGTCGAGCGGCGGCTATAACACCAGCCGAATGGCGGTGTCGTGGAATGGCGACAAGGTCTGGAAAGCCCTCGCCATTCACTCGGCGTCCTATGCGCACTGCTCGGGGTCGCTGTGCAGCGTCCCGGCGACGATGCCGGCCGATCATCCGCCGACGAAATTCTATCACGCGTCGGGTGACCCGGTGAATCCGATTTCCACGATGTACGCTTATTACGACAAACTCGTCGCGCAGGGCTATGTCGCTGAGGTCAAGGTCAACAACGAGGGGCACAATCTGACCGCCGACATCGTCGGGCCGGGCGGCGTCAAAGCCTGGTTCGACCAATATTGATGCGTTGGCTTGAAAAGCCGGGCGGGTAGCAGGGGGCGTCGCGGCAGCGCCTGAAAGCGTCGCCGCTGAGCCCTGCCCGTTCGGCAGGGTTCCGGCTTGCCCCTTGACCCCGCCTCTCGGGTAAGGGGGCGGGCCGGAACTTGCGGGCCGGGCCTTGGCGGTGGCAAGCGCGGAAGCATCTGTCGCCCTGCACTGCGGGGCGGCTCGCCATGGTCAAACCTCGATTATAAATTTGTAGATTTTTAGTGATAATTGGCAATATTGCGCGCTTATATAGCGAATGTGACTATAACAATATGATATATAGGCAATAATTCTCCAAATCAATTTTGATATGATTTCTTGACCGTCCAGGGGCTTCCTCTTAGCGTAGGGCATCGAAGCGCGGCAGGCTGGTGCCCACCCGTGCCGCGCAAGCGCATCAGGGGAGAGATTGCAAAATGGCAACTGGAGCTGGTCGGGCCGGACGCTTGACAGTGGATGGTCCTGTGTTCCGCGACGAAGCGGGGCGGCAGGTGATCCTTCGCGGCGTCAATCTTGGCGGCGATTGCAAGGTTCCCTGGCCCGACGGTGGAACCGATCGGCCGACGGATTTCTCCGATCACCGCACGATCAGCTTTATCGGTCGGCCCTTTCCGCAGGCCGAGGCCGACGCACATCTCGCCCGCATTGCCCATTGGGGCTTCAATTGCCTGCGCTTGCTTACGACCTGGGAGGCGATCGAGCACGCCGGGCCAGGTCAGTATGACGCGGACTATCTCGACTATTATGCCGAGATTTGCGCGCGCGCCGGCCGCTTCGGCCTGCATGTCTTCGTCGATTTCCATCAGGATGTCTGGAGCCGCATGTCTGGCGGCGATGGCGCGCCCGGTTGGGTGTTCGAGGCCGTCGGACTCGATTTCAGGCAGTTTCATCGCGCCGACGTCGCGCACATCATGCAGGCGCAATATGATTATACGAGTCCCGAGCGGCGGCAGGAATCTTACCCGCAGATGAGCTGGGGCGGCAATCATCGTCTCCCTGCCAATGCCGTGATGTGGAGCCTGTTCTGGGCGGGCAACCGCCTCACGCCCGACTTTCGGGTCGAAGGCGTCAACGTCCAGGACTATCTCCAACAATCCTACATCGGCTGCCTCGAGCAGGTGGCGCTGCGGGTTCGCGACATGCCGCATGTGATCGGCTTCGATACGCTTAATGAACCAGGTCTCGGCTGGCTCGGCTATCCGATGAACTACCGCCATGTTGCGCCCGATGCGGTCAACCCGGTGGCGCCGCGCGTCGGACCCGCGCTTACTCCGCTCGAGGGGCTTTTGCTCCTGCGCGGCATGACTGTCGAAGCACCGCGCCTGCTGCGCAACATCGAGACGGGCCGCACCGAAATCACGGGCAATGTCACTCTGAATCGCAATCGCCAGCCGGTGTGGCTGCCCGGGCGCGACTGCCCGTTCGAGGCAGCCGGAGCCTACCGGGTCGAGGGCGATGGCGGCATCGCACTTCGCGAAGACTATTTCCAGGCCGACGCGGCGGGATCGATCGACGTTTACCGCGATGGCATGGGCCCCTTCTTTCACCGCGTCGCCGATGCCGTGCGCGCCCATCGGAGAGACTGGCTGCTGTTCGTCGAAATCGACCCCTTTGCAGGAATGTCGGGACGCCCCTTGCCAACGCCGTTGCCCGAAGCCTCGGTGAACGCGGGCCATTGGTACGATGTGCGGACGCTCTTCTTCAAGACGTTCGACACCCCGGTCGGCGAAGCGCAGGCCGCTGTGCGCGACCGTTATGTGCGCGAACTCGGCGTGGTCGAAGGTCTGGCCGATGCGCAGCCGGGGGGAATGCCGACGCTGATCGGCGAGTTTGGAATTCCGTTCGATCTCGACGAGGGCGCAGCTTATGATGCCTGGGCCGCGGGCGAGCGCGGGCGCGACGTCTGGGGACCGCACAGCACCGCGCTTGGCCTCATGTACGATGCCATGGACCGGCGGCTGCTCAATTCCACGCTCTGGAATTATACGGCGTCGAACCGCAACGACCTGCTGATTGGTGATGGCTGGAACCAGGAGGATCTGTCGATCTTCTCGCTCGACCAGCTTGAAGACCCGGCAGACCCCAATTCCGGCGGTCGCGCCGTCGAGGGCTTTTGCCGCCCTTATGCCCAGCACGCCGGCGGCACGATACGCAGCTTCGTATTCGACCGCGATACGGGCCGCTTCGAACTCGATATCGACACCCTAAAGGGCGCGAATACCCTGTCTCTTATACACATCTGACGCTGCCGACGAAGCTAGAAGTGTAGA
>CAUUIU010000219.1:0-5571 GCA_963545025.1 uncultured Sphingopyxis sp.
GATCGCTCAGTGTCTCGTGGGCTCGGAGATGTGTATAAGAGACAGCCTTGATCTCTTGCGGCGTACGGAAATAGGCCGCCTCGTCGCGCAGCGCGCTCGCGCCGAGCACGCCCGCGCCGGCAACGCCCGCCAGCGCGACCAGTGCCAGAATAAGCCGTTGATGTTTCGCCTTCATTGCCGATCCTTGCGCAGCGCGTCGCTCCGCCGCTCGGCCTTCACCATCGCGCGCCAGCTATACCAGAGGACCGCCCCGGTCAGCAGCACGGTGAGCCCGTAAGCCGCCGCGACATAGGCCCATTGGCCACCCCCGCTGATCACCCCCGTCACGCGATTACCCCCTCGTCGTCGGCTAGTCTTCGCAGCCGCGCGGCGACGCGATTGTCGGCGATGATCCGCCGCATCCGCATCAGCACGATGGCGCCGAACAGCAACGAAAAGCCGAGCACGGTCAAGCCCAAAGGCCAGAGTAGTTCCTTGTCGATGCTCGAACCGCCGAGCGTGATGCTCGGCCCCTGATGCAGGCTGTTCCACCACACGACGCTGCGGTTGATGATCGGAATATTGATCGCGCCGACCAGCGCATAAATCGCCGCGCCGCGCGACAGCGACCCGCCCTGCCTTTGCCGCTCGTCGCCGGTCGTCAACGCGATGAAGCCGGCGTAAAGGAACAGCAGCACGAGCATCGACGTCATCCGCCCGTCCCATTCCCACCAGGTGCCCCAGGTCGGCTTGCCCCAGATCGAACCGGTGGCGAGGCAGAGGGCGGTGAACAGCATGCCCGGAACCGCGATCGCGCGCGCCGCGATACCCGACAGCGGATGCCGCCAGACGAGCTGGACCAGCCCCGCGATCGCCAGCGACGTCCAGCCGCCCATACCGAGCCACGCCGAGGGTACATGGACATAGAGGATGCGCGCGGTCTCGCCCTGCTTATAGTCGCCGGGAACCTGCGTCAGCCCGGCCCAGGCTCCACCCAGCACAAGCAACAACCCGACGCCGAGCAGCCACGGCGTCAGCGGCTTGGCGATCGCCAGGAAACGGGTGGGATTGGCATAGGCGTGCATCGGTTTCGCGTCGTCCTTAGGCGAGCGGGCCAGGAGGGTCCAGCAATTTGCCCGGCGCGACCCGGCGCCATGTTCTTGCCATGCGGGCGCACAGCGTCAACCCTCCGGCCGCGTCCAGATCCAGCTCCCCGTGATCGCCGCGGCGGCGACCGGCAACATCACCCACGGCCAGGGTGAAAAGATCGCGGCGAGCACAATACTGAACGCAAAGGCGGCGGTTGCCGCCATCTTGCCCTTGCGGCTAATCGCCCCCTTCTCACGCCACGCGGCAATATGATGCCCGAAATGCCGATGATTCAGCAGCCATGCCTCGAGCCGCGGCGACGAGCGCGCAAAGCAAAAGGCGGCAAGGATCACGAACGGCACTGTCGGGAGCAGCGGCAAAAAGGCGCCGATCGCGCCCAGACCCAGCGAAGCCCAGCCCGCAACCAGATAGAAATGCCGTTTCATCGGGCGAAGACTTAGGCGCGCCATCACGGCGCGCCAAGCCCTCACAACGGATCAGCCTCGCCCGATCAGCTTCTGCGCCATGCGGTCGGCAACGACCGATGCCGGCGTGCTGCTCGCCTTGCTCTCGGCCCAGATGGTGGCCAGTCGCCCGGGAATCTGATGTATGCGGCTTTCGACTTCCTCGCGGCTGCCCTGCCCCAGATATTCGAGCGCGACGTTGATGATGCCGCCCGCGTTAATGACATAGTCGGGGGCATAGGTGATGCCGCGGTCGTGGATGCGCTGGCCGTCGGCCGCGGTCGCGAGCTGATTGTTCGCGCCGCCGGCGACGATGGGCACGCGCAGCTTTTCGATGCTTTGCTCGGTCAGGATCGCGCCGAGTGCATTGGGGCTCAGCACATCGGCTTCGATTTCCATGATCGCCGCCGAATCGGCGAGGTCGGCGCCCAGCTCATCGGCAAGCGCCTTGGCGCGCGCCAGATTGACGTCGGCCAGCGTCAGGATCGCGCCGTCGGCCGCAAGCCGCCGCGCGACGCCGCCGCCGACGCTGCCCACGCCCTGGATCGCGACGCGCACACCCTTTGCGCTGTCGGTTCCGAGGCCGTTCTGGATCGCCGCCTTGATACCGAGGTACACGCCGAGCGCGGTCAGCGGACCGGGATCGCCGCCCGCCGCCCCGCTCGCCACGGGAAGCCCGCTGACATGCTTGGTGTGCTGCGAAATGGTGACCATGTCGGCGTCCGACATGCCGACGTCTTCGGCGGTGACATAGGCGCCGCCTAGCGATTCGACCGCACGCCCGAACGCCGCGAGCAGCTCGGGGGTCTTTTCGGCGCCCTCGTCGGCCAGCACGACGCCCTTGCCGCCGCCCATCGGCAGGCCGGCCATCGCATTTTTGTAGCTCATGCCGCGCGACAGGCGCAGCGCATCGACGATCGCCGCCGAACGCTGCGGATAGTGCCAGTAACGCACGCCGCCCGCGCCGGGGCCGAGGTGAGTCGAGTGGACGGCAATGACCGCGGTCAGCCCGCTGGCGCGATCGCGGAACATGTGAACATGCTCATGATCGTCGAAATCGGCGAAATCCCACACAGCGGCCATCGGCTTTTCCTCACGTTAAAAAATTACGCGCAGGAGTAATAATCAGATAGCGGTGCCGAGTCACGCCCAAAGGCGCTTGTGCGCGATGATTGAGAAAATGGGGCGACCAACGGGGCTCGAACCCGCGACCTCCGGTACCACAAACCGGCGCTCTAACCAACTGAGCTATGGTCGCCACACGCCGGGCGGAACCGCCTGCGACAGCGCGCGGCGATAGGCGCGCATCCCCCCGTTCGTCAAGCATTGTTCGCACGCGCTTCCCTGCTAAAAAGCGCGCCATGGCTGCAAACGACCATGTCGATATGGCGACCTCGGGCGCCAACCGCACCGCGCAGCGGCTCACCGCCGTGCCGGGCATCCGCCGCGCGCCGACGCCAAAGCTGCAACAGTTCATGCTGCCCGGCTTCCTCGATGCCGAAACCGGCGCCACGCTGATGGCGCAGATCGACGATGCGGCCCGCCCCTCAACTATCGCCGATCCCAACGGCGACGATGCGTTTCGCACAAGCTCGACCTGCGACCTCGATCACCGCGATCCGCTTGTCATCGCCGTCAACCAGCGGCTGCACGATCTTGCCGGCATACCGCTCGAATATGGCGAGCCGCTCCAGGGCCAGCGCTATGACGTGGGCGAGGAGTTCAAGGCGCACACCGATTATTTCGATCCGCACGGTGCCGATTGGGACACCTATTGCACGGTCCCCGGTCAGCGCAGCTGGACGCTGATGATCTATCTCAATGAACCCGCCGCCGGGGGCGCCACGCGCTTCCTCGCCACCGGCAAGATGCACCAGCCCGAAGTCGGCAAGCTGCTCGCATGGAACAATGTCCGCGCGGATGGCACCGCGAACCCCGACACGCTCCATCACGGAATGAAGGTGCGCAAGGGCCGCAAATATATCATCACCAAATGGTTCCGCGAGCGCCCCTGGCCTTGGGCCGAAGGGGAGCTGGCCTAGGGCCAGCCCCCGTCCCTGTTACCGAACCAGCCGATACTGGAAATTCACTGTCAGCGTATTCGCAACCTGACCCGGCTCGACCGGCGTCGACTTCGCACCGGCATCCATCGCCATGTTGCGCACCATCGGCATCGGCGGCTGCGGCCCGCCGAAGCTGCCTTCGCTGATCGAGACCAGTTCGACGCCCCGGAAACCCGCGAGCTTGGCATAATCCTGAGCCTTCGCCTCGGCCGATTTGATCGCGGCACCACGCGCGCCGACGAGCTGCGCGTCGGGGTCCTTGATGCCGAACCACGGCCCGTCGACATTGGTGCCTCCCGCGGCGACCAGCGCGTCGAGAAGCGGGCCGATATCGCCGATATTGGGAGTCGTCGCACGCACCGTGTTGCTGACCTGATAGCCCAGAAAGCGCGGCGGCTGGCCATTGCCCTGATTGCTGTAATCATATTGCGGCGACAGGTTGATGCCGCTCGTCTGAATATCTTCGGCCTTGATCCCGCGCGCCTTCGCGGCGGCGATCAGCTTGTCCATCGCGGCGGCGTTCGCGCGCATCGCCTCTACCGCAGTCGGCGCGGTGGTAGTGACGCCAGCGCCGACGGTCGCCTGGTCGGGACGCGAGCGCACTTCCTCGCTGACGCTGAAGCTCAGGATCGGACCCTGGGTCGTTGCTGCGGTCACCATCGAACCTCCCTGTTGCGCGATCGCCGGCGTCACCGCGATCAAAGCCAGTCCGGTTGCCATAGCGGTGAGCATTTGCTTCGTCATTTCATTCTCCTGTGAACCGGGCTTCCGGCCCTGTGTGATCTCCGCCCCGTAACGCAGACGGAGCGAACCCGTTCCGGCCTTTGCGCGCAGCGCGCTTGCATCAGGCTGAACGTATCGGTAGCGCGCCGTTCATCATGGCAGCACCGATCTTATCTTATGAAGGCCTCGGCCTCGTGCAGGGCAGCGGCTGGCTGTTCCAGGACATCGACATCTATGTCGGCGAGCGCGATCGTCTCGCGCTGATCGGCCGCAACGGCGCGGGCAAGACGACGCTGCTCAAGCTGCTCGCCGGCCAGATCGACGCCGACAAGGGCAAGCGCGTGATCGTGCCCGGCACGCATGTCGTTATGCTCGAACAGGAACCCGATTTCCGGCCCTTCGCGACGCTGATGGATTTCGCCGTCGCCGGGACCGACGGCCCGCCCGAACATGAGGTCGCCGCCATCGCCGACCAGCTCGGCATAGACATGAGCCGTACCGCTGCCAGCGCCTCGGGCGGCGAGCGCCGCCGCGCCGCGCTCGCCCGCGCGCTTGCGCAGAACCCCGACGTGCTGCTGCTCGACGAGCCGACCAACCACCTCGACCTTGCGGCGATCGACTGGCTTGAATCCTGGCTCGCGCGCTACACTGGGGCCTTTGTGGCGATCAGCCACGACCGCACTTTCCTGACGCGACTGACGCGCCAGACTCTATGGCTGGACCGCGGCAGCATCCGCCGCAAGGAAATCGGCTTTGGCGGCTTCGAGGAATGGAGCGACGCGATCGCAGCCGAGGAAGCGCGCGCCGCACAGCGCCTCGATTCGAAACTGCGACTCGAGGCGCACTGGCTCGAACGCGGCGTGACCGCGCGCCGAAAGCGCAATCAGGGTCGACTTGAAAAACTGAAGGAAATGCGCGCGACCCGCGCCGCGATGATCGGCGGCCCCGGCGTCGCCAAGCTCGGCCTCGCCAACGACGATGTGCGCTCGAAATCGGTGATCGTCGCCGAGGGCGTCTCGAAAAGCTTCGGCGACCGCACGATCATCAAGAATTTCGATTTCCGCGTCCAGCGCGGCGACCGCATCGGCATCGTCGGCGCGAACGGTACGGGCAAATCGACTTTGCTCAAACTGCTGACCGGCGAAATCCCGCCCGACAGCGGAAGCATCACCCTCGCCCCGACGCTCGACGGCATCATCATCGACCAACCTGTCTCTTATACACATCTGACGCTGCCGACGAAGCTAGAAGTG
>CAUUIU010000220.1:0-5544 GCA_963545025.1 uncultured Sphingopyxis sp.
GCGCGGCCTTCCGGGCACACCGCCGGCCTTTTCGCCGCGCGACGGAGATCATGGAGACGTCGGCGGCCAGGTGCGGTCGCCGGCGCGCGATTATGCCGCGGGCCCGCGCAGCTTTGAGCCTGATGAACGGACAGTATATCGCCTGCGCGCGAAGGCGGTGCGTCGGATGCTGCGCCAGCGCCGGATGCGCGAGCAATATTTTCCTGCCGACCTTTTCGCCGATCCGGCATGGGACATGCTGCTCGACCTTTATGCGGCAAGGCTGGAACGTCAGCCGGTGTCGGTGTCAAGCCTGTGCATCGCCGCCGCGGTCCCCGCGACCACGGCGCTGCGCTGGATCAAGACGATGACCGACGCGGGGCTGTTCCTGCGCGAGGCCGACCCGCATGACGGCCGCCGCATCTTCATCGGCCTCGCCGAAGCGGCGTTCGACGCGCTGGCGCGCTATTTCGAGGCGCTGGAGGAATAAGGGGCGACAGGGCGATGCTTGCCAGTGCGGCGAAGCTGTGGCAGGGGCGCGCTTCTTCCGAAAGGGGGCGCTTAGCTCAGTTGGTAGAGCATCTCGTTTACACCGAGAGGGTCGGCGGTTCGAGCCCGTCAGCGCCCACCAGTCCCCCGATTATTTGCGCCGGTAGCGGAAGTACCAGACCTCGTGCCCATGCGCGCGGGCCTTGGCTTCATAGCGCGTTTCGGGCCAGCCGCTCGGGCGCTTGAGGAAATCGCCGGCATCCTTCGCCAGCCATTCGAACTGGTGGCGATGGCGGCGCATCACCATCAGCGCGTGCGCAAGATAGATGGGGTGATCGGTGCCGAAGCGGAATTCGCCGCCGGGTTTCAGCTTGGCCGCGATCAGGTCGAGCGGCCCGTCGTTCATCATCCGCCGCTTGGCATGGCGCGCCTTCGGCCAGGGATCGGGGTGGAGCAGATAGGCAAAGCTCAGCGCGCCGTCGGGAATCCGCCGCAGCACCTCCAGCGCATCGCCGAAATATATGCGGACGTTACCGAGCGGCAGCCTTTCGCCATGATCGCCCGAAACATGCACCAGCGCCTGCGCCACCCCGTTGAGAAAGGGCTCGGCGCCGATGAATCCATGGTCGGGCAGCATGTCGGCGCGCCCCGCCATATGCTCGCCGCCACCAAAGCCGATCTCGAAATGCAGCGGGCGATCATAGCCGAACAGGGCTTCGGCAGTGACCGCGCCATCGACCGGGACGGCGATCTGCGGCAGCAGCGTATCGACGAGGTCTTGCTGTCCCGCGCGCAGGGGTTTGCCCTTCGAGCGGCCATAGAGGCGGTTGATCGTGGTCGGATCGCCGGATTTGTAAGCAGTCATGGCGCGCGCGTTAGCGCGACCGGGCCGCGGGCGAAAGAGCGCTATTTCGGTTTCGCGCCGCTGTTGAGCTGAATGTTGCGCTTGTCGCCCCAAGTCGTGACGGTGCTGGCCACGCGGCCGGCGTTGACGATCTCCATGGCACGCGCCGGCGCGGGAAGCCGGTCCTGCGATGCGAAAATAATGTCCTCCGCTGCCATCTGGAGTGTGACGCCAAAGCGTTCCTTGTTGTTTCCCGCCATCAGCGCGCCGATCGACGGCGCAACCCACACGCCATTGCCATTATCGCCGACCGCGAGAAGATAGGCGTCCTTTGCCGCATCGGGGCGATAAGCCGCCTTGTTGCCGTCGAGCCGGCTGTCGCGGCACCATTGCACCTGCGCCGCCGGGGTTTTCCGGTTGCCGGCCGCGGCCGACACGAGCGCGCCGGCCAGCGCGTCCTGCATCATGTCGCCACCCGCGTCCTTCGATGTTCCCTTGAACGCCAGCGCTTCGGAACAGGGAACGACCGGAAGCGCCGCTGGCGCCGAGCCTGCATCCTTCGGCCAGCCGATTTCGCTCAGCCAGCCGTCCATCGCCTGCGCCAGTTCGGCCGGGCTCTTGTCGCGCGATGTCGCCCGCAATTTCACATACCAGTCGCCGAAGGGCAGCAAGGCAATCGCGGTGCTCTTGTAGCCATGGTCGCCAGTGATTGCGTAGGCCGCCTTGAGCCCGCTCGCCGCGGTCTGCCCGGGCGGGGTAAAGGCCTCCGGCGCGACGACCAGCTTCGCGCCCTGGAATATGCCGCGATTCTCGACCGACCATTGCGCCTGCGCCATCCAGATCGGAACGCCGCCATTGGTGTTGCGATAAATATAGAAAGACAGAAAGTCGCGCGCCTCGTCGGGTTCGAAGCTCAGGCTGAGGTCGAGTTCGTGCGGGGCATAGGAGCGCGCCGCGGTCCGCGCGTTGCCGCCCAGCGTCGCAGGGACCGTGATGCCGCTGTGCGCATGCGTCCAGGGCTTGCCGGCCTCGACCGCGAGTTCTCCCTGCGCCCATGCGGGCGCAGCCGTCGCGAGCGCGAGCGCCGAAAAAATCCCTAGAACAGAAACTCTTGCCATTGATCCGTCTCCCCCGATCCGACGCCTTCGAAGCTGTCAGATCGGGGCGGTGATGGCAAGCGTCCGCCTTAGTCGGCGAGCGCAGCCTTCAGCTTTTCGACCAGGTCGGTGCGTTCCCACGGGAAGCTGTCGCCCTCGGACGTGCGGCCGAAATGGCCATAAGCCGCTGTCTGCTTATAGATCGGCTTGTTGAGGCCGAGGTGCGTGCGGATGCCCTTCGGCGTCAGGCGAACGAGCTGCGGGATAACCGCCTCGATCTTGCCTTCGTCGACGGTGCCGGTGCCATGCAGGTCGACATAGATCGACAGCGGCTCGGCGACGCCGATCGCATAGCTCAGCTGGATCGTGCAGCGGCGCGCAAGGCCCGCGGCGACGATATTCTTCGCCAGATACCGCGTAACATAGGCCGCGGAACGATCGACCTTGGTCGGGTCCTTGCCGCTGAACGCGCCGCCGCCGTGCGGGCTCGCGCCGCCATAGGTGTCGACGATGATCTTGCGGCCGGTCAGCCCGGCGTCGCCGTCGGGGCCGCCGATCTCGAAACGGCCGGTCGGATTGATGTGATAGACGGTGTTCGCGGTGAGCAGCTCGGCGGGCAGCACATCGGCGATCACGCCGAGCACATATTTGCGCAGTTCCTGATACTTGGCTTCGTCGCCTTCGCCGTTGTGGAAGAAGTAGCCCGGCGCGTGCTGGGTCGACACGACGATCGCGGTCGCCTCGACCGGGCGCTCGTTGGCATAGCGCAGCGTGACCTGGCTCTTGGTGTCGGGTTCCAGGAAGGGCGCGGTGCCGGCCTTGCGGTCGGCGGCCATGCGCTCGAGGATCTTGTGGCTGTAATCGAGCGTCGCGGGCATCAGGTCGGGGGTTTCGTCCGACGCATAGCCGAACATGATGCCCTGGTCGCCGGCGCCTTCGTCCTTGTCGCCGCTCTCGTCGACGCCCTGCGCGATGTGCGCCGACTGGCCGTGGAGGTTGTTCTCGAAGCGGAAGGTTTCCCAGTGAAAGCCGTCCTGTTCGTAGCCGATCTCGCGCACCGTGTTGCGGACGGTGGCTTCGATCTCTTCGAGCGCCCCCGGTGCCCACTCGTCATTCTCGAACACGCCCTTGCAGCGGATTTCGCCGGCGAGGACGACAAGCTGGGTGGTGGTCAGTGTTTCGCATGCGACGCGCGCTTCGGGGTCTTTCGACAGGAACAGGTCGACGATCGAATCGCTGATCTGGTCCGACACCTTGTCGGGATGTCCTTCGGACACGCTTTCGGAGGTGAAGAGGAAGCTGTTGCGCATGGGAGACCTTCTTGGATCGTATATAAAGGAAGCTTTATGTCGGCGCGCTGTTAGCGCCCGCGACGCCGAAAGGCAATGGCGAGCACGAGCAGCAGCAGTGCAAATCCGACCGGCAGAATATTACCATATTGGGCAAAGAGGGTGGGCGTACGGGCCTGCGGCAGGCTGGTGTCTATCCGCCCGGCGCGATGCATCGGCAGCGATTCGACAACGCGGCCGTCGGCGTCGATTACCGCGCTGATCCCCGTCGGCGTCGCGCGGACGACGGGCAGCCCTTCTTCGATGGCGCGCAGCCGCGCCTGCGCCAGATGCTGCGGCGGACCCCATCCGCCGAACCACGCGTCGTTCGACGGGTTGAAGAGGAAATCGGGGCGACGCGCGCGGTCGACGACCTGACCCGAGAAGATGATCTCGTAGCAGATTTGCAAGCCCGCCTTGCCAAAGATGCCGAGGTCGAGCGTACGCGGTCCCGGGCCAGGCCAGAAATCGATGTCGCCCGGGGCAAGACGCGACAGGCCGATCGCCGACAGGACCGGCCGCATCGGCAGATATTCGCCATAAGGGACAAGATGCGACTTGTCGTAACGCGGACCCAGCTTGCCGTCGGCATGGACGGTCATGACCGCGTTGCGCGCGCCGACGACGTCGCCGTGACGGTCGAGTTCCAGCTTCAGCGCCCCCAGCAACATCACATCGTCCGGATTCATCAGCCTTATCAGCCTCGCGCGCGCCTCGGCGGGCGAGCGGTCGTAATAAACATAGGGATAACCGGTCTCGAGATAGTCGGGCACCGCCGCCTCGGGCCACAGGATCAGGCGCGGCGTCGCGTCCTTCGGTGTCGTCAGGCGCGCGAGCTTGGCGAAATTGGCATCGGCTTTCGCGCCGACCCATTTATCCTCTTGCCCCACATTGGGCTGGACGACGGTGATGGGGGCGCGCTTTTCGCCACGGACCGGTTCTGTCCGTCCCATTGCACTCAAGATGATCAGGCCCGCCACCAGACCGAAGAAGGTCAGTCGCCGCCGCCACCAGAACCCGCGCGCGCTGTCCGTGTCGGTAACGACGGCGAAAGTGCGGATCGCAAAGCCGGCTACCAGCAGCGCGGTTGCCGACGCGCCATAGGTACCGATCCAGCGAATCATCGGAACGGCGAGATTTTCCGGCCCGACCATGATCGCGCTGAGAGGATTCCACGCAAAGCCGGTAAACACCCAGCTTCGCAGCCATTCGGTTATCGTCCAGAGCGCCGCAAAAGCGAGGATGAAAGAGATCGTCAGCCCCTTTTGCGACGCGCCGATCCGTTGCACCAGCCAAGCCCCCAAAGCCGCAAGCGCGGGATAGATGGCAAGATAGAGCGCCAGCAGCAGCACCGCGATCCAGCCCAGCCACGCGGGCATCGCGGCCTGATAGGTGAAGGCGGTCGCGATCCAGTTGAGTCCGATGACAAAATGGCCCACGCCGAAGGCCCAGCCGATCCCGAACGCCCCGGTGCTGCGGGTCGCGCGCGCGGTCAGCATCATCCACCCGCCGAGAGCAAGCAGGGTCAGCGGCCAGAGGTCGAGTGGTGCAAATCCCGTCGCCGAAACGGCACCGAGAAACAGGGCGACGAGCTTGGGCCAGCGCAGGGCGGAAGCGGCGATACGGGAGAGGGTCGCGGTCACGCGCGACGTCTTAGCGGCGCACCGCCAACCCCACAATGGCGCTTCGCCTCGTCGGCGCCGCGACGCCTGCTTTCGGAGGAGAGGCTTAACATGCCTTTAGAAATTGCCTGCTAGGGTCAGGACTCATTGATCAGAGCCAGAAGATGACGGTGGCGGCGAGGGCT
>CAUUIU010000221.1:0-5536 GCA_963545025.1 uncultured Sphingopyxis sp.
GACCCTTCCCGGCCGCGTTGCGATCGACTTCCTGAAGGTCGATACGAGCGGCAAGCGATCGTCGAGCGACGCCAACAGCCCCGCAACCCACTATGGCTTCGGCGCCGAAGCGCTCGCGGTCGCCGACGGCACGATCGTCGCGGTGCGCGACGACGTGCCCGACCCGGCGAACGTCAAAGGCCGGACAAATCCAAGCATTGCCGACGCCAGCGGCAATTATGTCATGCTCGACATCGGCGGCGGCCGCATCGCGATCTATGAGCATCTGAAGCAGGGCGCGCCGGTCAAAGTGGGTGATCGCGTCAAGGCGGGGCAGGTCGTCGGCTTCCTCGGCTTCACCGGGCAAGCCAGCGCGCCGCATCTGCATTTTCACCTCGCCGACCGCCCGTCGATCCTCGGCGCCGAGGGCCAGCCTTACCTCTTCGCCTCGCTGACGCGGCTCGGCCAATATCCGTCGATCGACAGCTTTTTCCGCGGCGAGACATGGCCACCCGTCGACCGTTCGGAAACCGTGCGCGACAGCTTCCCGCCGCCGAATCTCGTCGTTCGTTTTCCGGGAGATTGAGGGTTTAGCGCAGCGCGCAGACCGCAGCGGAACTGGTCGACACCGTCAGAATCTCGGGATCCTTGAGCGCGCGAACCTTGTGAAAAAACTGGTCGAGCGTCAGGTCGGTGACGCGCTTGTCCTTGAGGCTGCCAAGCGCCGACAGGCGCCGCAACTGAACCAGCGAGAGGCGGTCGACCATCCGCTCGGCCATGCACGCCGACATCGCCTTCGACAGACCCGCATTGTTGAGGCCGGTGCGCAGCCGCGCTTCGGGGGTCGCGCAACCGGCGAGTGCGAGCGACAACGCCAGCAGCGGCAAGGCAGCAAGCTTCATCCTGGATTACCTTCCGTGATATTCGGCGACAGCGGCAGACACCGACTGCATCAAGGCCATGCGCGCGGGGATGCCCGAGGAGGTGGTGCCCATCATCACGACGATGGCGTAACGTGTGCCGTCGGGCGCCGTCGCGATGCCGATGTCGTTATAGCCCGCGGTCATACCGCCCAGATTCTGCCCGGTCCCGGTCTTGTGCATGAACTGCCAGCCCGGCGGCAGGCCGGCCTTGAGCCGCCGCGGCCCGCTCTTCGTCCGGCTCATCACGCCCTGGAGATATTCGGTCGATTCGGGCGAAAGCAAGGTGCCGCGCGCAAGCCGCGTCAGTGCGCTGGCGATGGCGGCGGGGCTGGCCCCATCGACGGGATTGGCGAGGTAATTGTTCATCGCTGCCTGACGTGTCGCGGGCGCCAGCGCGGCGCGCGCCGCTTCGAAATTGCGGCCGACCGAATAGCTTTGTTGCCATGTCAGCCCCGCGGTGCCGGCTTGCAGCAGCCGCTCGCCAGGGCCGAAACGGATCGAACCCAAGTCCTTCTTTGCGATGAAGCGGCGCACCGCCTCGGGCCCGCCGACGGTGCGCAGCAGGCTGTCGTTCGCTGTGTTGTCGCTGTGTGTGATCGCAGTCTCGATCAGCTCGCGCACGCTCATCGTCACCGATCCCTGGGCGCGCACGCGTGCCGCGATCGGCTGGTGAAACAGCGTCAGGTCCTCGGGGCCGATGCGGACACGCTGGTCCATCGTCAGCCGTCCCTGATCGACCGCGTCGAGCACGGTGAGCGTGACCCACAGCTTCGACACGCTTTGCTGCGGGAACAGGTCGCCGCCGCGCTGCGACAGTTCCCACTCGCCGTCGATACGCTGCACCGCGATACCGGTCTTGCCGGGAAAGGCACGCCAAAGCTGGGCGATACGGTCGTTAAGGCCGGCGGGAGCGCGGCGGAAACCCGGGTCGAGCGTGCCGCGCGGCGCGGGCATGGCCGAGCGCACCGGGGCGCCGATCGGCACCGTTACCGAGCCGCTGTTGCTGCGCACCGGCTGTGCGGCCGGCACTGCGGCGCGCGGCTGCGGCACGATCGCGGCACTGCTCACGCACCCCGCAAGAACGGCTGCGCTCGCCACCACCGCAAGCATCGGCTTGCGCGAAAACCTAACCTTCATTCAAACCCCGCAAGTGCGACCTTACTACTCCCCAGCCCTTCGGCTGGATCATTCGTCCCGCAACGGCGCCGGCGGGGCCAGCGGTTTGCGACGAATGATTCTTCCTGCGCGATCAGCGGCGGAACCGAAGAAGATTCAGGGAGCGGGAGTCGCGCGGACAAGCGTCGGGTAGAGCTTTTTCAGCGCCGCAAGCTTCGGCGCGTCCCAGCGCAATATATAGCCGTTCGACGGATTGCGCCGCATGAAATCCTGGTGATTCGGCTCGGCGCGATAGAAGGCCTTGTAGCTTTCGACCGGCACCACGATCGGCTTCGCGAAATATTTGCCCTTGCCGATCTGCGTCAGGTAGGCGGTCGCGACCTGGCGCTGGACCGCATCCATCGGGACGATCGCGGCGCGATATTGCGGGCCGCTGTCAGGGCCCTGACGATTTTTGAGCGTGGGATCGGCAACGACCGAGAAGAGGATACGCAGCAAGGTGCCATAGCTGACCTGCGTCGGGTCATAAACGATGCGCACCGCCTCGGCATGGCCCGAGGTGCCATCGTGGGTGAGCTCGTAGCGGGCAGTGGCCTTGCTGCCACCATGATAGCCCGATTCGACCGAGATCACGCCCTTTACGCTGGAAAAGACGCCTTCGACGCCCCAGAAGCAGCCCCCGGCAAGCACCGCGGTCGCGCGCTTCGCCTTGACGGCGGGATCGATCGCGGCAGCGGGCAGCCTGACGACGCTTTCCGCCTGCGCCGGCGCACATTGCGCGAGCGTCACGGCGGCGAGCAATGCGCCGATCGAGCGGCGCAGCGAACTCACAGCGCCAGCGCGAGCGCCGGCTGCTGGAACATCACGTACAGGCCGCCGATCACGAAGCCCGTAAGCATCGTCGGGAACCAGTCGGAGCGGATCATGGACATCATGGGAGCCTCTTTTTGTCATATCTGTTGTTTCGCGGATAAAGCCGCTGTGGTTACACCGTCGATATGGCGCGCCCCTTGCCATCGGTCAGTGATGGCGATCACCTTAAGAAAAGGGGCTTACTATATCGTGAACCACGCGCTTAACCGTCGTTCACGTGCCAGATAGACATCGGCCGGCCGATTACAAGACCGATCGGTATAGAATTCCTATGCGTCGTGCAGGCAAGGCTTCAGCGAAGCGCCGCGCACGCCTGCTGGATGCGTACACACGCTTCCTTCAGCAGCGCTTCCGACGTCGCATAAGAGACGCGAAACGCCGGCGACAGGCCGAAGGCGCCGCCGTGCACCGCCGCGACGCGCGCCGAATCGAGGAAATAGTCGATCAGCTTTTCGTCGCTGTCGATCAGCTTGCCGTCGGGGGTCGTCTTGCCCATGCAGCCGCTCGCGTCGGGATAGACATAGAAGGCACCGTCGGGCGTCGGGCAGGTCAGCCCCGGGGCGTCGTTGAGCATCGCGACCACCATGTCGCGGCGCTTCCGGAACGCCGCATTGCGATCGTCGAGGAACTGCTGCGGCCCGCCGAGCGCGGCGGCGGCGGCGGCCTGCGCGATCGAACAGGGGTTCGATGTCGACTGCGACTGCAGCTTGGCCATCGCCTTGATCAGCCACGCCGGGCCGCCGGCATAGCCGATCCGCCAGCCGGTCATCGCATAGGCCTTCGAACAGCCGTTCACCGTCAGGATGCGATCGATCAAATCGGGACAGCGCTGCGCAAAGGTCGTGAACGCGAAGTCGGCGTACCAGACATGCTCGTACATATCGTCGGTCATCACCATCACATGGGGATGGCGGCGGATAACCTCGCCCAGCGCGTCGAGCTCTTCGCCCGAATAGGCGGCGCCCGACGGGTTCGACGGCGAGTTGAACATCACCCAGCGCGTCTTGGGCGTGATCGCGGCGTCGAGCTGCGCCGGCGTGATCTTGTAGTTCTGCGCCGCGCCGCCCTCGACGATCACCGGCGTACCGCCCGCGAAGGCGACGATGTCGGGATAGCTCACCCAATAGGGCGCCGGGATGATGACCTCGTCGCCCTTGCCCACCGTCGCGACGAGCGCGTTGAACAGGGTGTGCTTGCCGCCAACGTTGACGCTGATCTGGTCGAGCCCGAATTCGAGACCGTTGTCGCGGCGGAACTTGCCGCGGATCGCTTCCTTGAGCGCCACCGTGCCGTCGACCAAAGTATATTTGGTCTGGCCATTGCGGATCGCCTCGATCGCCGCTTCCTTGACGAAATCGGGCGTGTCGAAATCGGGCTCGCCCGCCGACAGGCCGATCACGTCGACGCCCGATGCTTTCAGTGCCGCAACGCGCGCGGTCATCGCCAGCGTCGCCGACGGCTGGATGCGTTTCAGGGCGGCGGAGACATGGGGCTGAAAGGTCGACATCGGTGGCGTCCCCTGGACAGAAGGAAAATTGCGCGCGCCGCGCATAGCCGCGACCGGGAATTGCCGCAACCGCCGCTCGCGAAAAAACAGAATTACGCGCGCTCTATCGGCGCGAATAGGTAGTCAGCGGGTCAGCGGCGTGCGCCGAAGGTCAGCGTCGCGATGCCGCGGCCGTCCTCTTCGTCGCTGTCGGCATCATCCTCGAACCCCAGATCGGCGTCGACCAGCTGCTCGCGCTGCGTGGCCCGCCCGAAATCGCGGATCAGCCGCACCGTCACCCGGCCCCGGCCATTGGGGTTGATCCGGTCGGGCGAATAGCCGTCGATCCTTACGCGATAATCGCCCGCCCGCGCCCGGCGGATCGCATATTCCTCGGGCCCGTAACCGTCGGTCATGTCGTTCGAGATCGTCCCGCCTGCGGCGCTCAGCTCGTTGCCATAATAGACGCGCTCGCCATTGGGCTCGATCACCCACAGGTCGATGTCCGCATCGTCGTTGGTCCATTCGATCACGATGCGCACATCGGTATCGAGCCGCGCGACGAATTCGGGCGCGAGCTTCCACGCAATCCCGGCGCGGTCGAGCCGCGGGATCAGCGCATTGGCCTCCATCAACGCGACAACCTCGACCCCTTCGAAATTGCCGTCGAACGGGGTCAGCGCGACATCGGTGAGCATGGCAAAGGCACGTTCCAGATCCTGCGGCTTGCCCCGCTGGGCGAGCGCGAGCGCCAGCAGGCGGCGCGGCTGCGGCCGTTCGCTATTGAGCGCCGCAAAGCGTTCGAGGACCGCGACCGCATCGTCGATCCGCCCGTCGCGCTGAAAGCGGAACGCGACGATCTGCCGCGTCTCGTCGTCGGCGGTCGCCGCGTCGAGCGCGGTCGCGAGCAGCCGGGCCGCCATCGCGGCACTGCCCTTGACGCGATACCACTCGGCGACGTCGAGCCAGAAGCCCGCGAGATGACCATAAAGCTTCGCCTGCTCGCGCAGCACGGTGTCGCGCGCCTTTGGCTGCGCTGCATCGAGTGCCGAGATATAGGGCGCGTCGGACAGCAGGTCGGCAATCTCGACCGTCTCCTCGCCGCCCTCACCCGGCGCGACGAGCGCCATCTGGTCGACGGGTCGGCGCCGGGTGAGGG
>CAUUIU010000222.1:0-5503 GCA_963545025.1 uncultured Sphingopyxis sp.
ATCATGTCCGGGATGACGAAGCGGGAAAGCGAACGTCCGCTTCCCACCCCAAAGCGGCCATTCAGCTCCCGGCCTGCGCCAGCGGAACGAAGCTCACCGTCAACCCGTCCTTCGGACGCGGGATCGGCAATACCTGCCACTCGGGCTCATAACCCTCGGCCACGACGATGCGGTGCGTCGTGATGACATGGTGGAAGAAGATTTTCGCCTGCATATAGGCGAAGTGAAGCCCCAGACACATGTGCGCGCCGCCGCCGAAGGGGACCCAGGCATATTTGTGCCGCTCGCGCGCGACCTCGGGCGAAAAGCGCATCGGGTCGAACTTCTCGGGCTCGGGCCAATGTTCTTCCATCATATGCGTATAGGCGGGGCTGACCCCGACCGACGCGCCCGCGGGGATGCGGTAGCCGCCATACTCGAAATCCTTGAGCGCGCGGCGCGGGAAGCTCGGCACCGGGGGAACCAGCCGCAGCGCTTCCTTGAAGGCCCATTCGGTCATTTCGAGCTGGCCGAGGCTGTTGTGCCCGACGCCCTCGCCCGCCGGCGCGACGCTCAGCATCTCCTCGCGCAGTTTGTCCTGCCATTCGGGATGGCGCGCGAGTTCCCAGACCAGCGTCGTGATCGAGCTGGTGATGGTGTCGTGCGCCGCCATCATCAGGAAGTTCATATGGTCGACGATCGCCTCGGCCGAAAGATATTCGCCCTCATCGTCCTTCGTGCGGCAGATCTGGCTGAACATGTCCTCGCCCGTGCCCTCGCGGCGCTCGGGGACCATGCGACCGAAATAATCGACCAGATAGGCTCGTCCTTTCGCGCCGCGGCCCATCGCGGTGAAGGGCAAGGGCACACGCACGACGCCGATCGACGCCTGCACCATGTCAACGAAGGCCTTGTTCACCTTGTCCGCCTCGGGCCCGAAGGGGATGCCGAGGAAGCTGGTAGCGGCGAGGTCGAGCGTCAGTTCCTTGATCGCGGGATAGAATTGGAAGGTTTTGCCGCTCCAGCTGGCGACGCGATCCCGGATCCCTTCATTCAGCGAGTCGGCATAGTGGCGCATCGGTTCGGGCTTGAACGCGACCGACAGCACCTTGCGGTCGGCGCGATGCTTCTCGAAATCCATCAGCATCAGCCCGCGCGGGAACAGCAGGTTGAGCACGGGCCCCCAGCCCTGTTCGGACGAGAAGATCTTTTCGCGGTCGAACATGATCAGCTCGTTCGCCTCGGGCCCGTGGAGCGCGACGCTGCGCCCGCCGAAGCTGTTGTTGCGATAGACGCGGCCATATTTGGCGACCATGCGGCGGGTGAAAGCCCGATAATCGCGCAGCTGTTCCAGCGTATTGCCGATGACGGGCATGCCGTCCTCGCCCGGAATATGATCGAGAACCGAGTCCGGATTGCGCGGCAGCCAGTGCTGGGTTTCGGGCCCGAAACGCTTTTCGGACCATTCGATCTTCGCAGGAGCATTCATCGCGGCAATTCCTCGCTCAATCTATCGTTGGATCGAGGGGTATCGCACTACTGACATCGTTGCAAGTAAGCGCTGCCCCGGCGCGGGACTCCATTCACCGCAAATTCAACTCGACTCGTACAGCTTCGCATCCAAGATGACGGTCCGTTCGTTGGACCCCAAAGGACATGAACATGGTCAAGAAGCTTCGCCGTCCCCTCTCCCTCGCGCTCGGCGCGCTCGCAACGACGACGCTGGGCGGCTGCTATTATGGCGACGTCTATGGGTCGAACTATGCGTCGGCGGGTTCCACCTGCGAGACGCGGTACGGCGCCTCCTATTATGACGAATATGACCCCTACGCCTATGACGACGGCTATGGCTACGACTGCTACGACGGCGCCGATTATGGCAGCGGCTTCGTCCAGATCGGCTTTGGCGGCGGCTGGTACGACGATTATTACTACCCCGGCTATGGCACGTGGATGTTCGATAATTATCGCAACCGCTATCCGCTGAACGGCCATTATCTCAACTATTGGGGCGGCCGCCGCGCTTGGTGGAAGCATCGCAAGGATCGCCCCGAAGGCGGTTGGAACGGCTCGGGCCGTCCGGGCCGCGGCGACCATGACGGCCGTCCGGGACGTCCCGGCGGCTGGACCCGCGGCGATCGCGATAATGATGGCCCGCGCGGTGGCCGTCCCGGTCGCGACTGGAACAATGGTCAGCCTCCTGCGGCAGGCAACCCCGGCTCGCCCGTCGTGACGCCGGCGCGCCCGCCGCGCGACCCCGCAGCGGCTCGCCCGCGTCCGCGTCCCGAAACGATCGGCGGCGACGCCGCTCCCGACCGCCCGCGCGGCCAGTGGGGCGCCAACCGTCCGCCGCGCAGCGATGCGCCGCGCGGCATGGGCCGACCGGTCCGCAGCCCCGAGGGCGCAGCCCCGGTTGGGCGCCCCGTCCGCCAGCCCGACAGCGCGCGCCCGGCCGCACGACCGCAGCAGCCGTCGGTGCAATCCGCGCCTGCCCCGGTGGCACGCCCTGCCCCTGCCTCTGCACCGCGCGGGGACCGCCCGGCGCGCGTCGATCGCGTACGCGAGAATTGATCGCTCAGGCCGGCGGCGCGGGCTCTGCCGCCGGCATATCCTTGACGCCCGCCGACACGACTGTCGCGGCGACGAGATCGCCGATGACGTTGAGCGTTGTGCGGCACATGTCGAGGAAGCGGTCGACGCCGAGAATCAGCCCGATGCCCTCGGGCGGCACCCCGACCGACGCCAGGATCAGCGCGATCACCGGCAGCGATCCCGCGGGAACGCCCGCGGTGCCGATCCCGCCCAGGATGCACACGAGCATCACGACCACCTGCTGCTGAAGCGTCAGGTCGATTCCGAAGAATTGCGCGAGGAAGAGCACGGTCACGCCCTCGAACATCGCGGTGCCGTTCTGGTTCGCGGTGGCGCCGATCGTCAGGACGAAGCGGGCGACGCGGTCGGGCAGGCGCAAGCGATCATGGGCGACGCGCAGCGCGGTGGGCAGCGTCGCATTCGACGAGGCGGTCGCGAAGGCCATGACGAAGGCCTCCTGCGTCTCGCGAAAGAAGGCCACCGGCGATTTGCCCGCAAGCGCCCTGAGGATCAGCGGAAACACCACGAACATCTGCAGCGCCAGCGCCAGCAACACGACCCCGACGAAGGCCGAGAGGCGGATGATCAGGTCCCAGCCGAACTGCGCCGCGAGGTTGAACATGAAACAGAAGACCGCGATCGGCGCGAGCTGGATGACAAGGCCGATCAGCTTCATCACCACCTCGAACACCCCCTCGATCGCGGTCTTCAGTGCCTCAGTCTGTGGCGTACGGACTAGCATCAGCCCAATGCCAAAGAAGAGCGCGAAGAACATGACGGCGAGCACGTCATTCTCACCCATCGCGGCGAACAGATTGTCGGGGACGATCGCGACGACCGCGTCCATCCCGGTTTTTGCTTCGCCCGCGCGATCGGCGATTGCCTGTGCGCCCGCGGCCCCCTCGGCCATCAGCGAGCGCGCCAGCGCGGGATCGACACCGGCGCCGGGCTGGAGCGTGTTGACGAGGAGCAGGCTGATGACGACCGAGATGGCGGAAACGATGATCGTATAGACGAGCGTACGCACCCCGACCGATTTCAGCGCGCGCAGCTCGCCCATTTCGGCGACGCCGACGATCAGCGCCGACACGAGCAGCGGAATGACGAGCATGAAAAGCAGGCGGAGGAATATCTGCCCCAGCGGGCCGGTTACATAGGTCGTGACCACCTCGACCCATCGTGCGTCGGGAGCGCTATAATGGACGGCGAGGCCGGCGAGCAGCCCGGCCGCAAAGCCGATCAGCATGCGCCATTGCAGGCGCCTCGCGCGTCTCTCGTCGCGCTCTGCGGACTCGATCGCCGCCTGTTCCGCCATGGTCAGCTCCTTGCTCGCCCCCATGGAAGCGGCCGGATGCTGCGCTTTACGCGTTATCGGCCGCTGGCTTGGTCTCACCCTCCGCCATATCATCACGAAGATCGAGCCCGCGGGTTCCATGATGCGGCGTATGGGCCGGTGCGTGCGGTCGTTCGACGTCGGGCGGTTCGGGCACTTCGAGCATGCCTTCCCACTTGGTGATCACGCTCGTCGCCACCGCGTTGCCGACGACATTGGTCGCGGTGCGGCCCATGTCGAGGAACTGGTCGATCGCGAGGATGATCGCGACGCCCTCGACCGGCAGGCCGAACTGCGCGAGCGTGCCGGTAATGACGACCAGGCTGGCGCGGGGCACCGCGGCGATGCCCTTGGAACTGATCATCAGCGTCAGCAGGATCAGAACCTGGGTGCTGATCGAAAGATCAATGCCATAAGCCTGCGCGATGAAGATCGTCGCAAAGCTCATATACATCATCGAACCGTCGAGATTGAAGCTGTAGCCCAGCGGCAGCATGAAGCCAGAGATGCGGCGCGGCACGCCGAAACGATCGAGCTGTTCGAACATCTTGGGCAGCGCGGCTTCCGACGAAGCGGTCGAGAAGGCGAGCAGGAGCGGTTCGCGAATATAACGGATGAGCTCCCAGATGCGCTGGCGCAGGAATATCCAGCCCATTGTCAGCAGGATGATCCAGAGCAGCATCAGCGAGATGTAGAATTCGACGAGCAGTTCGAAATAGGTGGCCAGGATGCCCAGACCGCTTTTTGCCACGACATTGGCGATCGCGCCGAACACTGCGAAGGGCGCAAAGCGCATCACATAGCCGGTGATCTGAAGCATCATCTCGGCCAGCGCCTCGGAGCCGCGCACCAGCGGCGCGCCCTTCTCGCCGATCGCGGACAGCGCGACCCCGGCGAAGATCGAAAAGACCAGGATTTGCAGGATATTGTTCGTGGCCAGCGCCTCGATCGCGTTTTTCGGGAAGATCGAAAGCGTGAATTCCCAAGCGTCGAGCTTCTTGACCTCGCCAACGAGCTTCGCTGCTTCAGCGGCGTCGGGGATCGGCGCGCCTACGCCGGGCTGGAACAGATTGACCATGAGCAGGCCGAGCGCGATCGAAATGAAGCTGGCAACGACGAACCAGCTGATCGCGCGCACGCCGATACGCCCCAGTGCGCTGCTGTCGCCCATGTGCGCGATACCGACGACAATCGTCGACAGCACGAGCGGCGCGACGAGCAGCTTGATGAGGTTCAGGAAGATGTCGGACAGCAGCTTGAACGTCTTGACCAGATATTCGAACCACGGATTGTCCGCGGGCAGCCCGACATGAACGGCGTAGCCGACGACCACACCCAGCACCATGCCGGCGAGAATATACCAAGTTAGTTTGCGGTCCACCCGGCCGTCCCCCTCATTTTCATCTTATCATTCTACCTGTCACAAAGCGCGCGGTACGTCACCCGCATTGCGCCCGGTGCAGCAATTTATGATCGGCAAGGACCAGCGCCATCATCGCCTCGACCACCGGAGTGCCACGGATGCCCACGCACGGGTCGTGGCGACCCTTGGTGCTGTCTCTTATACACATCTCCGAGCCCACGAGACACTGAGCGATC
>CAUUIU010000223.1:0-5461 GCA_963545025.1 uncultured Sphingopyxis sp.
ACTTCTAGCTTCGTCGGCAGCGTCAGATGTGTATAAGAGACAGGCCCAGCCCATCGCATTATTGTCATAGCCGCCCGCGAACATCGATCCGAGCAATTGCCACGGATCCTCGCCGACCTCGGCGCTGATCGGCAGTGCCGCGGCGGCTCGCGCGGTGGCGACGAGCCCGGCGTAGCGCTGCGCCGGGCTGCCCTCGGCACCCCATAGGCCTGACATGGCAGTGTAACGGTCGGTGCCGCTCGCGGCGCGGAACGCGCCGCGCAGCGCATCGGTCTGGGTCACCAGCGTCTCGGGCGGCTCTTCCTGCCCCGCAGCGGCGCTGAGCAGCGAGATATAGGCTTCACTCGACAGCACTCCGCGCGCCGCGGCGTCGGGGGCGGCTGCGATCCGGTCGCTCATCTCGGTCATCGGCGCGAGCACCGTCCAGCCACGCATATAACCGGGCGCCGAGGCGCGCAGTTCGGCGGGGATGGGGATCGCCGTTGCGGTCGCCATACCAAAGCGCCAGCTCGTCAGCCGGTCGACATTGGTCCATTCGATCGTCGTCGAGCGCCGTCCCGCCGCGCTCGCGCCCAAGGCGCGTTCGGCGAGGAGAATATCGAAGTTCGAGATCCTGCCGCTCGATCGCACGCGAGCGATCGCCCAGCCCGCGGGCCCTGCTTCGCCCGAAAGACCCGAACAGATGCCTGCGGCGAGCCGCCACGCCTGTTCGTCGCCGTGGGCGAGGCCCGCGGGGACATAGGAGCACATGCCCGCGGGATCGGCGGTCGCGAGGAAGGCCTGCTGCGCGACCGACACCATGCGCGGGCTTGCGCGATCATAATCGACCGACTGGACGATCCAGCGCGCCGCGATCGATTCGCCCATGCGCAGAAGCAGCGCCGCGCGATCGGCGGCAAGGTCGGCGCCGTTGATCGTCGCCGGCGTGTCGATCGCCGAAGTCAGCGAGCGACGCAGCAGGATCTGGCCCCAGCGCGACGCGAGCGTGCCATTGGTCTTGCGCATGATTGCCGCGGCATATTGGCCGCGCACGCCGAAGGCGTCGGGTGCGAGCCCGCCGGTTTCGGGGGTCAGCGGGCCAATGCGCGTCAAAAGGCGGCGCGCGCCCGGCGGCAGGTCGTATTTCAGCGTGCCGGGCTCGACTTCCTCGCCCTCTTCCCCGGTTTCGGCCTCCTCGGCGGACGCGGCAGGCGCGGCGGTTCCGGTCGTCGCAGTGACAGCGGGCGGCGCAACACTGCCCGAACTCGTCGTCGAAGTCGGCGCGGGGCTCGGCGAAGGCGTCGGCGACGGACGCGGCGCGGGCGTATCGGCCGGCTTGCCGAAACCCTCGGGCAATAGCGATTCCTGCGCAAGCGCCGGCAGAACCAGCGCGGCGGCGAGAGCGGTGCCCGACAGGCCCAGGGTCAGCGACAGCTTTTTCATCTTCATCGCGCTGCGCTTTCGGCAATCTTGTCGGTCACGTCCACCTCAATCATTCACGCCCGATCGGCGGGCATAGTTCAACCGGCGAAAACCATTGTTCCGCGCGCCCCGGGCGGTATAGCCGCGCGCACCATGTCGCGAAACCCGAAAAGCCCGGGCCCGATCTCCACAGGGGCCATCGCCGCGTCGATCCGCGAGCGGCCGATCGTGCTCGTCGGGCTGATGGGGTCAGGCAAATCGACGATCGGGCGCCGCCTCGCCCAGCGGCTGGGCATGCGCTTCGTCGATGCCGACGACGAGATAGAGCGCGCCGCCGGCATGACGATCTCGGACATTTTCGAGCGTTTCGGCGAAGCGCATTTTCGCGACGGCGAGCGGCGGGTGATCGCGCGGTTGCTCGCCGGAAAACCGCTGATCCTCGCGACGGGCGGCGGCGCCTTCATGAACGACGAGACGCGCGCGCTGATCAAGGACGGCAGCCTGTCGATCTGGCTCGATGCCGACATTCCGACGCTGGTCGAGCGCGTCGCACGGCGCAGCCATCGCCCGCTGCTCAAGGGCCGCGATGCCGGAGAGGTGCTTCGCGACCTCGCCGCGGTCCGCAATCCCGTCTATGCCGAGGCGCATCTGCGCGTCAGTTCGGCGTCGAGCCCGCACGACCACACGGTGCGCGCGATCCTGGAGGCTCTCTCGCAATGCAGCAACTGACCGTCGACCTCGGCGCCCGAAGCTATCCGATCCTGATCGGCGATGGGCTGATCCGCGACGTGGGCGTCCAGGTCGCGCCGCTGCTCAAGCGTCCGCGCACAATGATCGTCACCGATTCCCACGTCGCCGAACATTATCTGGTTTCGCTCGGGACGTCGCTGGCGATGGAGAATATCTCCTTCTCCTCCTTCGTCCTCGAACCCGGTGAAGGCACCAAGAGCTGGGCGGGCCTCGCGCGTCTGACCGAATGGCTGATCGGCGAAGGCGTCGAGCGCGGCGACCATGTGATTGCACTCGGCGGCGGCGTGATCGGTGACCTCGTCGGCTTCGCCTGCAGCATCGTCAAGCGCGGCTGCAATTTCATCCAGGTCCCGACGACGTTGCTGGCGCAGGTCGACAGCAGTGTCGGCGGCAAGACCGCGATCAACGTGCCCGCCGGAAAAAACCTGATCGGCGCCTTTCATCAGCCCGCACTGGTCGTCATCGACCCAACGACGCTGGAAACGCTGCCACGGCGCGAGCTTGGCGCGGGCTATGCCGAGGTCGTCAAATACGGGCTGATCGACGACGCCGAATTTTTCGAGTGGTGCGAGGCCCATGGCGCCGCCTTGCTGGCGGGAGACAGCGCCGCGCGGCACAAGGCGATCGCGCATAGCGTTTCGGCCAAGGCGCGGATCGTCGCCGCCGATGAGCGTGAGATGCAGGACATTCGCGCCTTGCTTAATCTCGGTCACAGCTTCGGCCATGCGCTGGAGGCCGAGACCGGCTATTCGGACCGGCTGCTGCACGGCGAGGCGGTCGCCGCCGGCATGGTGCTCGCGCATCAATTCTCGGCCGCACACGGCCTTTGTCCGTCCGAGGACGCAGCGCGCGTGCGCGACCATCTCGCCAGCGTCGGCCTGCCGCACAGCCTGGCCAGCGCCGGGATCAACAGCGACGGCGCGGCGCTCGCCGCGCATATGGCGCACGACAAGAAGGTGCGTGACGGCAAGCTGCCGCTGATCCTGACGCGCGGCATCGGCCAGAGCTTTGTTACCGATGCGTATGGCCTCGACCTGGTCGCGGCCTTTTTGGATGGCGCGGCGTTACCCGGCGGCTGAGGCCGGGCGCTCGCTTTCCTCATCCTTGGCGTCTTCGCGCGCGAGTTTCGCCGCCAGGCGTCGCAACCGCAGCCTTTCGAGCACGCTTTCCGCCTCGCGCCCGCCGCCGGGCTTGAAGCGGTGGTCCATGCCCGCCGAAATATCGCCCTCATCCAGCTGTGCCTGCAGCCGCGTCTCGTCGAGATGGCGCAACGTCGTTTCGACATCCTCCATCTCGCTTGGATCGACGTCGAGATGGCGCAGCGCGGTGAGGCCCATCGCGATAGAACTTTCGAACACCTCGCGGATGACGCCGTCGACCCCCGATCCGTCGATCGCGAGCAGCTGGCGGCGGTCGAACACGCGCATCAGGACTTTCGCATTGGGAAAGGCGTCGACGACGGGCTTCAGCGCGGCGGCATCGACCGACGAATCGTCGATGCAAAAAATGATCAGCCGCGCCTCCTCCGCCCCTGCGCGGCGCAGCAGGTCGACACGCAGCCCGTCGCCGAAATAGACTTTGGTGTCGAAGCGGCTCGACAGTTCGATCTGGCTCGGCTTCTTGTCGATCAGCGTGACCGAACAGGCGACGCCGTGCAGCATCTGTGACACGATCTGGCCGAAGCGTCCGTAACCCACGACGATAGCCGATCCGCGCGGCGCGTTCTGCGGATCCTGCAAATCGGCCTTGTCGGCTTCGGGCGCGAATTCCAGGTTGCGCGCGAACAGCATCAGGAACGGCGTCGTGACCATCGACAGCGTCACGACCGCGCTGAACAGGCTCGCCGCCTCGGGCTCGATCAGCAGCGCATCAGCCGCCTGCGCAAACAGCAGGAAGCCGAACTCACCCCCCTGGCTGAGCAACAGCCCGAGCCCGAGCGCCATCGGCCAAGGCTTTCCGAACATGCGCACGATCACCGTGAGCACCGTAACCTTCACCGCGACGAGCCCTGCCGCTAGCGCGATCACCTCGAGCGGCCGCGCCATCACCGCGCCGACGTCGAGCACCATGCCGACGGCGAGGAAGAAGAGGCCGAGCAGAATCAGACGGAAGGGCTCGACGTCCGATTCGATCTCGTGGCGATAGGGCGAGTCGGCCAGCATGACACCGGCGATGAAGGCACCGAGCGCGGTCGACAGGTGCAGGCTGTGCATCAGCGCCGCGCTGGCGAGGATGGTGAGCAGACCAACGACGACGAACAGTTCGCGCTCGCCGTAGCGGCCGACGATACGGAGCAGCGGATTGACGATGAAGCGCCCCGCGAGCACCAGCCCGGCGATCGCCGCCACCGTGTAAAGCGCGGCTTGCCAACCCGGGGGCGCCGAAGGATCGGCGGGCGCACGCGACAGCGCAGCGATGATTGTGATCATCGGCACGATCGCCAGATCCTGGAACAGCAGGATCGAAAAGGCTTTTTCGCCGAAGGGCGAATTGATGCGGCCCGAGCTTTTGAGGCCCGGCAGCACCTGCGCGGTCGACGACAGCGCGAGCGGCAGGCCAAGCGCGAGCGATGCCGCCGGGCTGAACCCCAGGGTCAGATAGATAAGCCCGGTAAGAACGAGCCCAGTCACCACGACCTGCGCCATACCGAGCCCGAAGATCGCGCGGCGCATGTCCCACAGGCGGCGCGGCGACAGTTCGAGCCCGACGAGGAAGAGCAGGAATGCGATGCCGAGTTCGGCGAAGGCGAGCTTGGACTCGCCGCCGCCGACCAGGCCGAGCCCGTGCGGGCCGACGCTCGCGCCCGCGATCAGATAACCGAGCACAGCGCCAAGGCCGAGCCGGCGGAAAATGAGCACGAACAAGGTCGCGACGCCGAGCAGGATCGCGCCTTCTAGCAGCGCCGTGTCGGTGGCGGTCTCGGCTACCTTGTCGGCGGCCTCCGACGCAGCCGAAGCCGCCGCCGTCAGCGCGAGCAGCGTCATGCCGCCGCCGCCTGGTCCTCGAGAGCCGCAATGGCGGCATCGAAGGGCAGCAGGATCGCGCCATGGCGTGCGGGATAATCGCGCGCCGGGGCGAGCAGGTCGAAGCCCGGCCAGTCCGGCGCCGCGCTTTCGCCTGCAAACCAGCCGGCGATGGCGCCCCGAGCCGCCCGGATTTCGGAGAGGCCGCGTCCCGGCGCATGGCGCGCGAGCAGCGCCGCCGATGCCTGACCGAGCGCGCAGGCCTCGACGTGCATGCCAACGCTCGTCACCCTGCCGTCTGTCTCTTATACACATCTCCGAGCCCACGAGACACTGAGCGATCGCGT
>CAUUIU010000224.1:0-5458 GCA_963545025.1 uncultured Sphingopyxis sp.
CAGGATCAGGCCGCGGCGTGCGGTCTCCATCCGCTCCATCGCGCTCGCATAACCGCCCAGATTTGCCTCGACCGCCAGGGTATGCGCGACCTGCTTCGCATCGGATTCATTCTGACGCTGGACATAGAAGGCGGTCGCGGCGGCGGCGATCAGCACCGCGAAGCCGAGGATCAAAAGGGAAATGATAAACCGGCTCGCGCGCGCGTCCCGCCCGAGCGAGGAAAGTCTGGATGTTTCCATATCTTATCATGCCGCGCGATGCGGCCGCCCGCAAGCCAAGCGGTCACCGCGAACGCTGGCCGTGTGCGCTAGTCGCGCTTTTGCAGGCTTACCACCGCATGGATCGGCAGCTCGGCATAGATATGCGGGAACAGTTCGCCGCCGCGCGCTTCTTCCCAGCGGATCGCGTCGCCGAGGAGGATCAGGTCCACCTCGGCGATCATCAGGCAGCCTTGCCCGGCGAAATATTTGGCGATCGTCGCCTCGAGCTGCTGCGCGGTCGACAGGTGGATATAGCCGTCGGCGATATCCACCGGTGCGCCGCGGAACACGCGTTCGCGTTCGAAATCGGCCCATTGCTGCTGGGTCAGCACCTTGAAGGCCGTCGATGCGCTCATTCGGAAGGCGCCTCGTCCGTCGCCGGGGTTTCCGTCGCGGGGACAGTTTCTTCGCCGCCTTCGATGTCTTCCTCGTCGCTTTCCTCGATCAGCGCGGCCGAGACGACATGCTCGTCGTTGGCGACGTCGAACAGACGTACGCCCGCCGAGCCGCGGCCGATGACGCGCATCGAATCGAGGCCCATGCGGATCAGCTTCGCCTGGTCGGTGACCAGCATCAGCTGATGCACCTTGGTGGCGGGGAAGCTCGCGACGACCGGGCCGTTGCGGCCGATATTGTCGATGTTGGTGATCCCCTGACCGCCGCGACCGGTGCGGCGATATTCATAGGCCGACGAGAGCTTGCCATAGCCATTGGCGCAGACCGTGAGGATGAACTGCTCGCGCGCGCCGAGCAACGCATAGCGGTCATCGTCCATCCTCCGGGGCGCGCGCGTGCCGTCGCTGTCTTCGCCCTTCCACGCGGCGTGCCGCAGATAATCGTCGCGTTCGTCCTGATCGGTCATGCCGACCTTGTGAAGGATCGACAGCGAGATCACCTCGTCACCATTGCCCAACCTCATGCCGCGGACACCCGTCGAATTGCGGCTCTGAAATTCGCGGACGTCGTCGCCGGCGAAGCGGATCGCCTTGCCCTGGCGGCTTGCCAGCAGAACATCGTCGCTTTCATCGAGCAGCGCGACGCCGATCAGTCGGTCGTCCTCGTCCTCGCCCTCGAACTTCATCGCGATCTTGCCGTTCGAGGGTACGTTGGTGAAGGCGTCCATGCTGTTACGACGCACATTGCCCTTTGCGGTTGCAAACATGACGTGGAGCTTGCCCCATTCGGCTTCGTCCTCAGGAAGCGGGAGCACGGTCGAGATCGTCTCGCCGGGCCCAAGCGGCAGCAGATTGATCATCGGACGGCCGCGCGTCGCGGGTCCGCCCTCGGGCAGGCGCCACACTTTCATGCGATAGACTTTGCCGAGGGTCGAGAAGAAGAGCACCGGCGTGTGCGTCGAGGTGACGAACAATTCGGTGACCACATCCTCATCCTTCGTCGCCATGCCGGCGCGGCCCTTGCCGCCGCGGCGCTGGGCGCGGAAGGTGTCGAGCGGGGTGCGCTTGATATAGCCGTCGAGGGTGACGGTGACGACCATCTCCTCGCGCTCGATCAGATCCTCGTCGTCGATGCCGTCGGCGGCGGGGGCGAGCAGAGTCCGGCGGGGTTTGGCAAACTCGTCGCGCACCGCGATCAGTTCTTCGCGCATCACGGCATAGAGTTTTTCGCGGTCGGCGAGGATGCTCAAAAGACCCTCAATTTCGTCCGCTAGCTCTTTGAGTTCTTTGCCGATCTCGTCGCGTCCCAGCGCCGTCAGGCGGTGGAGCCGGAGGTCGAGGATCGCCTTGACCTGCACTTCGGACAGGCGGTAGCTCGCGCTTTCCTCCATCTCGCCGTCGATGGCTTCGACGAGGCGGATGTAAGGCGCGATATCGCCAATCGGCCATTCGCGGGCAAGCAGCGCGTCGCGCGCCGCCGCGGGGCTCGACGAGCCGCGGATGATGCGCACGACTTCGTCGAGATTGCTGACCGCGACGACGAGGCCGAGCAAGATGTGCGCACGGTCACGCGCTTTGCCGAGCTCGAATTTGCAGCGGCGGGTGATCACTTCCTCGCGAAAAGCGATGAACGCCTCGAGGATCGTCTTCAGCCCCATCATTTCGGGGCGTCCGCCGCGGATGGCGAGCATGTTGGCGGGGAAGCTCGACTGCGCCGGGGTGTGCCGCCACAGCTGGTTGAGCACGACCTCGGCGGTCGCGTCGCGCTTCAGTTCGATCACGACCCGCACGCCCTCGCGGTTCGATTCGTCGCGGATGTCCGAGACGCCTTCGATCCTTTTGTCGCGCGCGGCCTCGGCGATTTTCTCGACCAGGCCCGACTTGCCGACCTGGAAGGGGATGGCGGTCAGGACGATTGACTGGCGATCGCCCCGGCCTTCCTCGATGACGTAGGTCGACCGCATCATGATCGAGCCGCGGCCGGTGGCATAGGCAAGACGCGCACCACCCTGGCCGAGCATCGTCGCGCCGGTCGGGAAATCGGGGCCCGGAATGATCGCCATCAGGTCGTCGAGCGTGATTTCGGGGTTCTCGATCGTCGCGAGCGTCGCGTTGATCACTTCGCCCAAATTGTGCGGCGGAATATTGGTCGCCATGCCGACCGCGATGCCACCCGCGCCATTGACGAGCAGGTTCGGGTAGCGCGCCGGGAGGACCGTGGGTTCGGATTCCGACCCGTCATAGTTGGGCTGAAAGTCGACGGTATCCTTGTCGAGATCGCCGAGCAGCGTGTTCGCGACCTTGGCGAGGCGCGATTCGGTGTAGCGCATCGCCGCCGGGGGATCGGGATCCATCGACCCGAAATTGCCCTGACCGTCGACGAGCGGCACGCTCATCGACCAGTCCTGCGTCATGCGGGCGAGCGCGTCGTAGATCGAGCTGTCGCCGTGCGGGTGATATTTACCCATCACATCGCCGACGATACGCGCCGACTTGCGATAGGGCCGGCCGGCGACATAGCCGCTCTCGAACGCCGAATAGAGGATGCGGCGGTGCACGGGCTTCAGGCCGTCGCGTACGTCGGGGAGCGCGCGCGACACGATCACGCTCATCGCGTAATCGAGATACGAGGTCTTCATTTCGTCGACGATGTTGATCGGCGAAATGCCGTCGTCGGACGGCGGCATAGGCGTATTTTCTTCGGTCAAGACCCGGCCTTTTTTCTGCTTATCGGGAGATGTTTTCTATCTAGGGGACGGCACGCCGAAATGCCAGCGATTCGGTCGGTTTCCGGACTTTTTTTTCGCCCTTCGGCGGCGCGGGAAACCGGGCGCATCCAGGCCATCGACGCGGGCGTTCCGGCGCGCGGCGGCGTGGCGTCATGGGGCGTACAAGCAGCTTGCCAATCGGCCCTTCGCCCCTAAAGGTTCGGGGCGATGATCGATTGCCTGCCTGGGGGGTGCCGGTGGCCCTGATCGCGCTTGTCGGCGCCAGCGAAAGCCTGTCCGACGGCGGACTGCGTGCGCTGGTCACGGTGGCGGGCGAAACGCTGATCGAGCGGCAGGCGGCGCGTCTCGCCGATGTCGGCGTGACCCATATGGCGGTCGCGGTCGGCGCCATGCCGGGCGAATTGCTGGCGACCTGCGACCGTATGCGCCGCCGGGGCATAAAAGTCACGCCGGTGCGCCAGGCGGCCGATCTGCTCGCGCTGGTCGAGGGCGACGACCGCATCATCCTCGTCGCCGACGGGCTGCGCGCGGGCGGCACCCATTATGCGGCGATTGCGCGGCCCGGGTCACCCGCGATCCTCGTCACCGGCGACACGGTGCTGACGCAGGGCTTCGAGCGTATCGACGCAACACGGCGCTGGGGCGGGCTCGCGTGCATTTCGGATGTGATGGTCGCTGAGCTTGCGGCGATGCCGGGCGAGTGGGACATGATGCTGACCCTGCTGCGCCTCGCGGTGCAAGGCGGGGCGCGGCGGCTCTATTGCGAGCCGGCGCTGTTCGAGCAGGGCGAGATCGCGGTCGTCACCGACCGGCCGACCGCGGCGCTGATCGAGCAATCGAGCCTGCAGCAGGTCGAATATGGCGGCATGGGGCTCGGGCGCTCGGCGATCATGATGCCGATCGTCAGGCTTGCCGGGCCGCTGCTCGTCAAGTCGCCCGCGACGGCGCGATATTTGCCTTATGTCACCGCGCTCTTGTGGGTGGCAGTCGCGCTGCTCGCGGTGAGCGGGCTGGCGGCAGCGGGCGCGCTCGTCGCGGTCCTCGGCGGGCTCGGGCTTGCCGCGATGCGCTTCCTGTCGGCGTTCCGCGCCGAAAGCGCGGCGCAGGACCGCGCACGCGAAGTGATCCGGACCTTCGCCTGGGTACTGCTAGCGGTGTTTCCTTGGCTGTTGTCGCTGGCAGACGATCGAGGAATGCCGCCCTTTTCTGAGGCCGCACTGGCGCCCTGTCTTGCCGCGGCGATCCTTGTCGCGCGCTGGCTTTATGAGGATTCGGGCGAAAAACGACGCTTCCACTGGCTGCTCCCCGACGCCGATCAGGCTTGGATCATGCTCGCTCCAGCCCTGCTTTTCGGCTTTGCGGCGGCAATGTTCGCGATCCTGCCTTTGCTCGCGCTGTTCCAGATCCTGCTCTGGCTGCGCCTCGCGCGTCGGCCGGAAGCGCGCTGAAGCAAACGTCTTCAAGGTTTAACGCCTATTAACGACATGCTGTTATCGCGGGCGTGCATGGATGAATCCCGCTCCTCGACCGGTATCGACGCAACGTCGCCGACGCTGTCCGCGCGCCTGCGCGAGCTCGCCGGCTATCTGGGCGCGCCGACCGCAGGCCGGTTGACCGAAGAGCAGCGCGCGCTGTCGCTCGGTATCGCGCGGCGACTGGTCGCTGATGTGGCGGCACGGCTTCATCCCGACGTCGACGCGGCCGCGCTGTGGCGCGACTGGTTGCGCGGCGGGCTGCCGGGCGCCGATCGCCTTGCCGCCGCCTGTTTCGCGCGTGCCGAGGAGCATCGCTGGCGCGAGCAATCGGCGCTGCGCGGCTCTGCGCCGACCCTCGCTTCCGATGACGATGTCGCGCCGAGCGATGATCCTTCGACTTTGGCCAGCAAGCCGCTGTCCGGCGGCGACCGCGCCTATCTGGAGCTGCGGATCGCCGACCGGCGCCGCTTCGATGGACTGGGCAATCCATGCCTCGCGGTAACCGACCTGGATGGCGATCTGTTTCATGCGCTGCTGCTCGATGTCGCGGCTGTCTCTTATACACATCTCCGAGCCCACGAGACACTGAGCGATCTCG
>CAUUIU010000225.1:0-5450 GCA_963545025.1 uncultured Sphingopyxis sp.
GCGATCGCTCAGTGTCTCGTGGGCTCGGAGATGTGTATAAGAGACAGGGTGACGGGATGGGCGGGCCGCCGCCCTTTTCGAAGGCCGACCGCTCGCAGTTCTTGCAGGCGCTCGACAGCGCGCTGGTGCGGCTGAAGCGTCAGGCTTAAATTCTTTCGTTTCTTTTCAGATCATTAAGAGATTTTTTCGCGCCAGTGACGGCGATCACGGCGGGGGGTGCGGCTGCGCGGCATAAGCAGGTCATCGGCAACGACCGTGCCCCATTCGAAACAAACCCAAAGGAAGAGACGATGACCCGGAAGATACTTTTCGCCCCCGCACTGGCCCTCACCCTCGCCCTGTCGGCGACCCCCGCGATGGCGCAGTCGGCGCAGCCCGCGCAGCAGGGCATGACGATCAGCGCCGGCCCGGTGCAGATCCTGATCGGCCTGCTGCTCCCCGCAGTGCAGAAAGTGCGCGAAGCCGCCGCCCGGATGTAAGGCCCCCGAGTTTTCGTCCCTGCGCCGGCCCGTACGCCCGCGCAGGAGTGGCCCTCCCGCCGAAGCGATGACGGCGGGAGGGCCTTTTCGTTGGCTTGAACCCCCCGCGCATCGCGCCTAGACCAATGTGCGAAGGGGAGGGGCTGGCCATGCTGTCCATATTGCCTTTGCTATTGATCGCCGCGGCGCCCGATGCGGCGGCGCCTGCCGGCGCGACGGCGACTGCGCCCGCCAAGGCGACCCCGGTCACGATCGAATATTATTATCGCATCCGCTGGGGCGGCATGGACGAGTTCCGTGCGCTCTACGCCAAGAACCACCAGCCCATCCTCGACGAGATGAAGCGGCTGGGTTTCATCACCCGGATCGAGACGGCGACGCCCTTTACCCATATGGTCGGCGAGGCGCGCTGGGATCTGCGCGTCACCATCACTTATCGCGGCGCCGAGGATGCGGTGGGCAACGGCACCGGCTACGACACCGCGGCCGAGGCGGTCGGTGCGCGGCTGTTTCCCGACCTCCCCAAGTTCAAGGCCGAGGAGGCCAAGCGCTTCGCGCTGGTCGAGGAGCATTGGGACGTGATCGTCAACAGCAGCGACTGAGCCGCCTTGACCGCGGCGCGCGCTCGCCGCATCCTTGTGCCATGGCGCGCCAATATACGACCTTTGCCGAATTCTGGCCCTTTTACCTGCGCGAGCATAGCAAGGCGTCAACGCGGGCGCTGCATTATGTCGGGACGAGCCTGGTCGTGGCGATCGCGGTCGCCGCGGTGCTGACCGGACGGTGGGGCTGGCTGATCGCTTTGCCGCTTGCCGGATATTTTTTTGCGTGGGTCGCGCATTTTGGGGTCGAGAAGAACCGGCCGGCGACCTTCACCTATCCGCTGTGGAGCCTCGCCGCCGATTTTCGGATGTGGGGGCTGTGGCTCAGCGGACGGCCCCGAACTCGACCGGGCGGGGGTCGCGCGGCAAAATCGATCAGAGTGAGCGAAAGCCTGCGCTGGCGCTTGTTGCGAATCGTTCTTAATTAGGCTGCATCGTCCCGCCGGAGATGCGCCATGCCCACCGACCTTGCCAAGACCTTCACCTATCTCTCGATCCACCTGACCATCGGATTCAGCGTCGCCTATGTGCTGACCGGATCGGTGGCGCTCGCGGGCGGAATCGCGATCATCGAGCCGTGCATCAATGCCGTCGCTTTCTTTTTCCACGAAAAGGCGTGGAAGCGTTTCGGCGCGCGGCGACTGGCGCTCGGCTGATCGTGCAACGGCGGCGTCATACCAATGTGTGACTGCCGTGGCGCCGCCGCTCGTGTAGAGTGAGCCCGCACCCGCTGACAGGAGACTCGACCATGACCGTCAATCGCGCATCCGCCCGCTACGAAGGCTTCGGCAAGGAAGGCAAGGGGTCGATCACGACCAAATCGGGCGTTCTCGACGAGCAGCCCTATGGTTTCGGTACGCGCTTCGAAGGCCTGCCGGGGACCAACCCCGAGGAATTGATCGCCGCGGCGCACGCCGCCTGCTTCACCATGGCGCTGTCCTTCGGCCTCGCACGCGCGGGCTATAGCGGCGACACGCTCGAGACGAGCGCGGCGGTGACGCTGGACCAGCAGGACGGCGGCTTCACGATCACCAAGTCGGCGCTCGTGCTGACCGGCAACGTCCCCGGCATTTCGCCCGACGAATTCGCGGCGCTCGCGGCCGAGGCCGAGAAGAATTGCCCGGTGTCGAAGCTGCTCAACTGCGAGATCACGCTCGAGCATAATCTGCAGGCCTAGGCCGCCCGGCGGAGCGCCGGCGGCAGCGCGTCGTCCATGAAGGCGAAGGCGGCCTGCGCCGGTGGCTCCAGCGTCCAGCTTTGAAGCACACGGTGGCGGCGGTGGCCGATGTGGCTTTCGATCAGCACAAGGTCGCGCGGCGTCCAGTTCCATGCCGTCGGCAATGGTTCGAAGTCGCATTCGCCATAGCCCAATGTCACATGCGGCCGGAGCCCCGATTTGCGGTGCATCGGCTCGATACCGTACGGCGCGAGCAGGGCAACGAGAGTCTCGTAAAGCGAGCGGATCGCGGCGACGCTGCCGGCGGTGACCAGTTCGGCGCCGGCGTCGCGCGCGACGATGCGGCCGAAAGGGATTGCGGCGGCGGCAGGCAGGCCGGGCTCGAAGGCCCTCGCTACGTGCTGACGTAGAAAGGGCTGCTGCGCCTCGGTCTCGGCGATCGTGCAGAGCGTCAGGTGATAATGCTGGGGTTTCAAACCCGCGAACAGATCGGCCGGCGCGGGCGGCAACTGGCGCGCGAGCCAGCCGGCGCGGTCGGCCGGAACCTGAAAGCCGAGAAAATAGCGGAACATCGGGTCCATCATCCTTCCTCCGAATCGGACTATGTTCCTATTATGTTCTCAATCGAAGAAAGAGTCGAATTGCATCAGTCGTCGGCGCTTTCGGCGGGCGCCTTCGCCACCTGCTCACGCACGATATGCGCAATCGCCTTGCGCTGGGCGCTTTCGCCGAAAGCGGGGTCGATGCGGTAGAGCGCGGTGAGGAAGCCAAGGTCCCAATGGGTCAGGCTGGGCGGTGCGGCGGCAGCGCCTTCGGGGTTGAAGAGCGAGAGGATCGTCGGTGTCGCCTGCGTGGCTCCGGCAGTCGCGTCGGTGCGCGCGAGGGTGCGCATCGCGGCATAGTCGGCGAGCTGCATCAGCGTCATGTCCTTCAGCGCCGCCGCTTCGACGAGCAGGAAGGCTCCGTAGAATTCGAACTGGATCGTCGTGCCGATGCGCGTCGGGACGACCTGATTGTGGACCGTAAAGTCGTAGGTGTCGCTTTCGGTGCGTCCGACCGGGCGGCGGTCGGCGCCCTTCATCGCGACGATCTGCCACGCCGCGACGGGCTCTTCGCCGCCGGCGAGCGCTCCGACCTCGCGCTTCGTCAGGCCCTCGAAAAAGTCGGGGCGGCTCTTTTGCCAATGCGCGATCGCCGTCGCGCGGTCGTCGACGACCAGAATGACGAGATTGGTCCGGCAGCCGGGCTTGGCGGTGCGCACCCCGGCTGCTTCGGCGACGCGGCGCAGGCGGCGATCGACGATCGCGGCGTCGCTGTCGGTCAGCCCGATGCTGGCGGGGCAGAGCGGATCCTCGAAGCGCGCGATCTGGCCCTTGGCCGAAGGCTCGGCGATCGCGTCGACGAAGTTTTCGCTGCGCCGGTCACGGCCGCGCTCGCCGGTGACGACGATGTCGGAGGTCTCGACGGGGCTGGGCGCGATCGCCGGTTCGGCCCCGAGTAATGCCACCGCGATCATCCATATTGCCATCGCGCACTCCTCCCTTTCGACGGGCCGGCGCCGATCATAGGCGCGGCGCGCGGACAGTCCAACAGTCTGGCGGGGGCCGCCCGGTCAGGGTTTCAAACAGGCCGGAACGGCGACGCGACGCGCGGGGTCGCCGTTCTGCGTCGCGCGCTGGGGTTTCTGGGCCGCGGTGCGCCACGCGACCTGCGGCCACCAGCGCGTCGGCGGCGGCGGATCGGTGGGGTCGAAGCTTTCGCCGGGGCGCGGCGTCGCGACCGTCACCCCGGCGCAGCGCGCCGCGGCGAGGCTACGCTCGGCGGGCTCGGTCCAGCCGTGCGGGGCGAGGTTGAACAGCGCCCAGTGGATGGGCACGAGAGTCTTGCCGCCGACCAGCCGGTGCGCCTCGACCGCGAGTTCGGGACCGAGGTGATTGTCGGGCCAGGCGGGGTCATATTGACCGGCGTCGAGCAGCGTCGCGTCGAATGGGCCGAGCCGGCGGCCGATCTCGGCGAATTCGGGCATGAAGCCGGTGTCGCCCGAATACCAGACGCGGTGGCGCGGCCCGATGAGCGCGAAGCCCGCCCACAGGGTCTGGTTGCTTTGCGAACCGAGCCGGCCCGAGGCGTGGCGCGCGGGGGTTGCCGTTATGGTGACGTCGCCGAACGCCGCTTGGCCCCACCAGTCGAGCTCGACGATCTGCTTCTTGTCGATCCCCCAATAGGCAAGGTGCGATCCGATGCCGAGGGGAACGACCAGCGTCGTGCCGCGCCGCGCGAGGGCGATCACCGTGTCGCGGTCGAGATGGTCATAATGGTCGTGCGAGATCACCGCCGCATCGATCGGCGGCAGGTCGGCAAGCGCGATCGGCGGCGCATAAAAGCGCGCGGGGCCGAGCCAGCCGACGGGCGCGGCGCGCGCGCCCCACATCGGATCGGTCAGGATGCGCTTGCCGTCGATTTCGACGAGGGTCGACGAATGGCCGAACCAGGTGATGCGCAGCCCGCTCGTGGGCGGGCTAGCGAAGCTGGCGGCGCGGGGATGCGCAAGGGGTACGGGGGCGTTCGCCTCGGGCGCGGTGATCGCCGATCCGAACAGCAGGTCGCGATAGGCGGCGCGGCGGTCGATCCACGCCGCGCGGGCGTTGGCGAAAGCGTCGCCGCGCCATTGCGCCGAGCGTTCAAGAGGCGCGAGCCGGTCGCCGGCCGGCGCCTGGCCGAAAGCGCTCCAGCCATTGATGACGAGGACGGCGGCGAAGAGTGCCAGCAGTCCGAGCAACAGCGCCGCGGCGCGCAAGGTGAAGCGTATGAGGCGGCGTGCACGCGTCATCGGGGCGCAGCGGCGAAGAACATCAGATAGACGAGCCGGCCGTCCTCGGGCGTGGTGCCGAAACCCGCGGCGCTGTTGTGGAACATCCACGGGCTGAACAGGATCAGCCGGTTGCAGCGCATCGGCGCGGTGAAGCTTTTTTCCCAGCGCGACGGCACCATCGTGTCGCGGTTCACGACATCCTCGACCAGCCGGTTGATGTCGTCATAGCCGGCGGCCGTGATGCCTTCGCGCGTGGCCGGTACGCGGTCGAGCCCGGTGCGGCGATGGCGGTAGAAATCGGTGCCGCCGCGGCAATCTTCGGGCCGGCTAAGATCTGTCTCTTATACACATCTGACGCTGCCGACGAAGCTAGAAGTGTA
>CAUUIU010000226.1:0-5419 GCA_963545025.1 uncultured Sphingopyxis sp.
GCGATACGTGCGTGGGTGAAAGGCCGCGACAGCGCCGGCGCGCGCCGCCGCGAGTGAGGCGTTGGTACCGATCGGCGAGCGATCGCCGAGCAGTTGGCCCGCGAAAAGATGGCTGTTGATCGCGTCGCCGATCCGCTTTTGCGGCCCGTCCGATTCCCGCAATTCGGACATCACGACGCCGCGCTCGGCCGCGACGGCGGATTCCGAAATCCCCGGCTCGCGCACCATGCCCGACAGCAATTTCATGCTTTCGTCGAGGGTCGCGGCAGTCACGCTGGGCAGATCGAGTTGATAGACCGTCTGCGTCGGTGTCGTCTGTGCATTGGAATCGCTGCCGAAAGTGACGCCGAACCGCTGCCAGATGCGCTTCGCCTCGCCGTCGGGAATATGCTCCGACCCGCGGAAGGTCAGATGTTCCAACAGATGGGCGAATCCGCGCTCCTGATCGCTTTCGAACATCGAACCGACGTCCATGCGGACCCGGATCGACACCTGTCCCGGGGGTACGCCATTGTTGCGCACGGCATAACGGACGCCGTTGGGCAGTTCCCCGAACTGCCACGCCGTATCGCGTGGAATGTCGCTGCCGGCATAGAGCCAGTTGTTGTTGTTCACTTGGCTGGTCGCGCTGTCGGCCGTTCCCGCCTGCTGCGCCGCGGCGGGCACAGCTGTCAGCAAAAGCGCGACGGCGGCGCAGGCGGACAGAAGCGAAGGAACGAAACGAAGCGGCAGCGGCGGGGGGAGATAGGACATCGGCGGACCTTAACGCGTTCAAAGCTTGCTGGCCAATGAACTGTCGCGACGCTTGTCGTGGACGCGTGATCGGATTAGCCCAGCGCGATGGAGCCGACACAAACCGCACCCATTGCCGCAATCGTCCAGATGACGAGCAGCACAGACCCGGACGCAAACCTCACGGTGATCGACGCGGCGATGACCGACGCAGCGGCGCAGGGCGCGGCGATAGTCTTCCTGCCGGAAATGTCGCTGCTTCTCGACCGTGACCGCCAGCGGTCCGCCGCCCATATCGTCCCCGAGGCCGAAAGCCCCTGGCCCGCCGCGCTCCAGGCGATGGCGCGGCGGCACGGGCTATGGCTTCATTCGGGATCGATGCCGCTGCTTGCCGACGACGGCGCACGGCGCGTGAACCGCAGCCATGTGATCGCCGCCGACGGCAGCATCCAGGCCCGCTACGACAAGGTTCACATGTTCGACGTCGATCTGCCCACGGGCGAGAAATGGACCGAATCGGCCGCCTATGAAGGCGGCAGCGCGTCGGTGGTTGTCAATACGCCGGTCGGGCGGCTTGGGCTCAGCATCTGTTACGATCTGCGCTTTCCCGAACTCTATCGCGCGCTGGTCGACCAGGGCGCCGATATCATCGCGATCCCCGCTGCCTTCACCGTGCCGACCGGCGAAGCGCATTGGCATGTTCTGATGCGCGCGCGCGCAATCGAAACGGGCTGCCATATTATCGCCGCGGCGCAGCAAGGCATGCACGCCGACGGCCGGGCGACCTATGGCCACAGCCTGGCGATCGACCCGTGGGGAACAGTCTTGGCGGAATCCGGGGAAGCAGGCGGCGGCTACGCCCTCTGCCTCGCGGCCATTTCGCCCGAAGCGGCGCCGCGCGCGCGGCAAGCGATCCCGCTGGAACGATCGCGCGCGGTTCGCAACATCTCGCTCTGATCCGGCGAGTCATTTGATGTGATATTTGAAGATGTGCGGGAGGTTGAAGCCCTTCCCGCCCGGTCGAACCCGCGCAGATTCGACGCCGGACTATAGCCCGTTGCACGACCGACCATATCAGGATGCCAGACGCACAAAGGGCCCCGAGCAAGCTCGGGACCCTTTGGTAACTTTAGCGATCAGCCGTGATTACGGGCTGGTCGGCGAATCGTCGTTGTTGTCCGACGCGATCACGATGCCAGCGATGATAGCTGCCAGCGCCACAATGGCGATGATCCAGCTGGTGCTGCCTTCGAGTTCGCTCTGGCCGTCAACCGACGAGACCGCACGGGCGCCGTCAACTGCGGGAGCTGCCGAAGCTGCAACCGGAGCCGCGATCATCGATGTCGCTGCGAGGGAGATCGCAGCCTTCTTAAGCAGGTTCATCATTTTCTCCGTCCACTGGATAGTAGTCTTCTCGAATCAGTCCGGAGAACCGCCCCGGTCTGCTTCTGCATCGCCTCTCTAGGCATCGTCGCGACTAATTGCAACGATGTTTTGCCCTACAGCGGCAATTCTTATGAAATTGCTAAACTGGGATAAAGTTGCTCGACAGGACCCGATTTCAGCCCCGCCTGACGCGTTCGAAAGGCTCGCTGATTACCGGATATCCAAGGTGCCCGGGGATACACAGGTGCGACCCGTCTTCGCGCTGTTCGATCCACGGGGTAATCAGTTCGACCGGAAACCGCGTGGCGTGGTGAGAGAATCCTGCAAAATCGGCTTCCTGCGCCAGACGCTCGAGATTGCGGCGGGTCGGAAAGATCACCGACACGTCGCCCCGGTCGGCCAGAGCGAGGGTATCCTGCGCGCTCGACCAGAATATGTGGCTATGCTCGGCCTCTTCGACCGTCAACTCATGGCGATGCGGCGGAGCGGCGACGGCGTAAAAACGGGTGTCGAACGTCCGCGCCTCCTTGAAATTGGGGCACCAGCGCGCGAAGGGCACCAAGGTTTCCAGCAGGAGCGTATCGCCGCGTCCCGCCAATATGTCGGAGAGCAAGGTGCCGCCTAGCAACGCCTGGCGGACTTCCGGCACCGTTTGCTCGGCAAGGCCGGGCCAGCCGACTGCGAGCCCCGTCTCCTCGAGCGTCTCGCGCAATGCCGCGACCCGTGCCGCGCCTTCGGCCTCGTCGGCGGTGAAGCCGTGCCGCCTGGCGACCTCATAGTCGTCAGGATCGACGCGCCCACCCGGAAAGACCACCGCCCCCGCGGCAAACGCCATCGTCGTCGATCTTTTGACCATCAGTATCTCGTCGGAGCCGCCGTCGGCGGCGGTCCGCATGATCACCAGCGTCGCTGCGGGAATGGCGCCATCGGGCAGGATCGAGGGGGTCGCATTTTCGCTCATCTGTCCGGCGATAACCGTGCCGCGGCGCCTTGTCATCCGGCCATTGCGGCGGCGGAAGGACGGGTGCACTATGCCCGCCGGACAGCATGGGTGGGAGCAGGTCTATGGGAATCCTCGAAATTATGGGCGTCGCGGGCAGCCTCAGTCTCCTCGCCGGATGGCGGCTCTACCTCACGATCCTGGCGACCGGCGTCGCGATGCACTTCGGCTGGCTCCCCCTCCCCGACCATCTTCAGTCACTGCAAGTACTCGCCAACCCGTGGGTACTGGGGGTCGCGTTCGTCGGAACGATCGCCGAATTCCTGGCCGACAAGGTCGCGTGGGTCGATTCGATCTGGGACAGCGTCCACAGCTTCATCCGCCCGCTCGGGGGCGCACTGCTGTCGCTGGCGCTGGTCGATTCGTCCGATCCCGCGTGGCAGGTGATCGCTTTCCTGCTCGGCGGCGGCGGCGCGCTGCTCAGCCACGGGGCCAAGGCGACCACACGCGCCGTCGTCAACGTCAGCCCGGAACCCTTCAGCAATGTCGCGGTATCGACCGGCGAGGATGTCGCGACTGGCGGCCTGCTGGCGCTCGCCATCGCCTATCCGCCGATCGCCATCGTCATTGCGATCCTGCTGGCAGTCGCCGCCGTCATCGTGATCATCGCGCTGCGCCGCCTGCTCCGCAACATCAAGGCAACGTTGAAGAAAGCGCTCGGCGACGCACCGCCGTCGCAGCCGAATGTTTAGCGATTTGGCAACAATAGCACTGTAACAACGGACCAGCGAGGGGGCGGACCAACCCGAAAGGGATGAAGTCGCATGCCCCTCGCCCCCATCGCATTCCTACCCTTGCCGGTCGCCCGACTGCTCTTGCTCACAGGAATCGCGGGCGTCGCGCTTGTGCAGGCCTCGCCGGGCGTTGCGCAATGCAGCTTCACTCCAACGGCGGGCGACGACACTCATCGCTGTGACAGCGGGACATCGGCCGGCGGCCTCAATGATCCCGACGGCAACAATCGCCTCGACCTTCCGGATGGCGGGACCGGTATCATCGTCGGCAACGTGACCTTTGGCGGCGGCGCCGATGTGGTCACGATCGCGTCGGGCCGGATCAACGGATCGGTCGACCAGGGCAATGGCAACGACCGCTTCACCATCAATGCCGGCGTCGTTACCGGCCAGGTTCAGCAGGGTGAAGGCATCGACGAGTTCGTCATGACCGGCGGCGAAATCAATATCCTCAACCAGGGCGGATCGCTCGACACCTTCTTGATGTCGGGTGGACGGATCGTCGATGCTTTCGACGATGGCGACGTTGCGCGCATGACCGGCGGCCGCATCGGACGCGTCAACATGAAGCTCGCCGACAATCTCTTCGACATGTCGGGCGGTATCATCGACCGCAACCTCGTCACCGGCTTCGGCAACGACACCATCCTCCTGTCGGGCGGGACGATCGGCGGGAACATCAGCGTGTCGGGCGGCACCGACAGCGTGACAATCACCGGCGGATCGGTCGGCGGCGACGTGCTGATGAGCGTCGGCATCGACAGCTTCGCCTGGGACGGCGGCGGCGTCGTCCATGGCGCAATCGACATGGGCGGCGATAATGACAGCGCGCGGCTCGCCAATCTGAGCGCTGCCCATCTCGGCCGGTCGCCGCGGATTACGGGTGGCGAAGGCAGCGACGCGCTGGTCTTCGACAATGTGACAACCGCCGGGATTGCGCGTTTCGACGGCTGGGAAATCATCAGAGCGACGGATGACAGCGAGTTGACCTTCGATGGTTTTTTGACGCTCGGCGATGCCGGGACCGGGACCGGGACCGGCCGTTTCGAACTCGATACGTCGAGCACGCTCTTTGGCGGTGGCCTGCAAGGCGGGATCACGGCCTTTGCCGCTGGCCAACGCGCGACATTGGTCAATGCCGGACGGATAGACCTGACCAACGGCGGCAACGCGCCGGGCGACAGCTTTACGATCCGCGGGGACTATGTTGGCGACAGCGGACTGTTGCTCATCGACACCGTCCTCGGCAACGACGCGTCGCTGTCGGACAGGCTGGTGATCGACGGCGGCGGCGCATCGGGGACGACGGGGATCACCGTGCTCAATGCGGGCGGGACCGGCGGGGTAACCTTGCAGAACGGTATCCTTGTCGTCGAGGCGATCAACGGCGCGACGACCGCGAGGGGCGCCTTTGCCCTCAACCACCGCGTCGCCGTCGGGGCCTATGAATATTTCCTGTTCCGCGGCGGCACCACGGCGGCGACGGGCGAGAATTGGTATCTTCGTTCGACGCTGCCTCCCCCTCCGGCGCCCGCCGATCCGCCGCCGCCCGAGCCTGTCTCTTATA
>CAUUIU010000227.1:0-5406 GCA_963545025.1 uncultured Sphingopyxis sp.
ACACTTCTAGCTTCGTCGGCAGCGTCAGATGTGTATAAGAGACAGCCCTTGGTCATATCGATTCTGTTCTGACCAATATGGTCGAACATCGCGACATGATTGTCAACCGTATTGTAAACCGAACTGGCCTTACCAATTTTGCAGTCCAGTGCTTCGCTCAACGAACGAGCTGGCTCCGCAGACCCGGCACCGCGAGTGCGAGCGCCTGCGTAACCTGCCGCGCCACGACCTCAGCGCCGATGTCGCCCAGATGGGTGTAGTCGAACTTGCGCGTGACCTGTCCGCGCGCGCCGTTGCCCTCGATCGGCTTGGGTTCGGCCGGCGCGGGGGCAGGGGGCAGCGTCGTCCCGGCCTTGGCGGCGGCGAGCTCCTCGGCCGTCGGCGGCTCCTGCGCGAGCTTGGTCGCCATCTCGGCGCCCATGTCCTGCGTCTGCGCCGCGGTCAGCGCGTTGAGGTCGACGAGCGGCACGTCAAGCGCCTTGGCGACCCCGCGCACCTGGTCCGACCAGCTTGCGAGCGTGTTCCTGAGCTTGCCGTCCCGGAATTCGCGGCGCGTCAGCGGGGTGACGAGCACCGGCGTTGCGCCGGCGGCGCGCACCTCCTCGACGAAGCGTTTGAGGTTTGCCGGGAACTCGGTCGCCTCGTCGGTCCAGCGTTCGGGGCGGCTCGACTGGTCGTTATGCGCGAACTGGATGAGGACATAAGTCGCGCCGTAACCGCGCACCGCAGCCTCGGCGAGCGCGATGTCCCAGCCGCCCTCCTGCCGATAGCTGCGCGTGCTGCGGCCGCCGCGCCCGACGTTCAGGCACGCGACCGACGATTTGACATGTTTGGCGCAAAAGGCGCCGCCCCAGCCGCTGTGCGGCGCCATCGTCGAATCGCCGACAAGGATGATCTTGTAGGGCGAGAGCGGCGGCGCATCGCTGCGCTCGCGTTCCTGTGCCTGCGCGCCCGTGGCGAGCGCGGCCGCGATCATCCCTGCCGTAATCCAACGCATATCGGTCTCCGCTGTTCTGATGTCAGGAAAAGGCGAGCCCGCCGTTGATGTCGAGGCACACGCCCGCAAGGAAGCTGGCGGCGGGCGAGGCGAGGAAGAGGATCGTCTCGGCGACCTCATCGGGATGGCCTTCGCGGCGGAGCGGCGTGTTGCCCGCGACCGCGGCGCGCCCTTCGGGCTTTGAGAAGATGTCGTGGAAGCTGGTGCCGATGAGGCCTGGGGCGACGGCGTTGATGCGGATGCCCTGCGGCCCGAGTTCCTTCGCCATCGAGCGCGTGTAAGTGATCAGCGCGCCCTTGGCGGTCGCATAGATCGAGGCGCCCGGACCGCCGCCGTCGCGCCCGGCGAGCGACGCCACGTTTACGACCGCGGACCCTTCGCCAAGGAAGGGCTGCGATGCCTGCAGGACGAGGAAGGCCGATTTGAGGTTGAGAGTCATGACATGGTCGAAGAAGGCTTCGTCCATTTCGCCCAGCGTCTTGCGCGCGACCATGCCGCCAGCGAGGTTGATCAATATGTCGAGGCGGCCGCTGAACGCGATGCCGACTTCTTCGAGCATCGATTTGACCGCGCCGCTGTCGGTGACGTCGGCCTGGATCAGGAAGGCGTCGCCGCCGGCATCCTTGATGGTCTGGAGCGTTTCCTCGGCGGCTTCGCGGCCGCTGTTATAGTTGATCGCGACGCGCGCGCCGGCGCGCGCGAGGGCGATCGAGACCGATCGGCCGATGTCGCGTCCGCCGCCGGTAACAAGCGCGGTTTTGCCCTGGAGAGTCATGCAGTTTATTCCTTATTCTTGGGTGTTGGCGGGTTGGGTGGTGACGGGCGCGACGCGGCCGCCGACCAGCCAGAAACAGAGGAAGGAGATCGGGACGATTGCCGCCGAAAGCGCGAAGATCGGCGCGTAGCTGGTCTTGGTGAGCACGGGCACGAGCCAGGTCGTGATCAGCGTGCCCGCGACCGCGGCGGTGCCGCTGATCCCGGCAAGGCTGCCGACCGCGCCGCCGCCGAAGAAGTCGCTCGGTAGCGTCTGGATGTTGCCGATCGCCATCTGGAATCCGAAGAGGATGCAGGCGATGAGCAGCACCGCGGTCAGCGGATCGCTCGCGCCGATCGTGAAGAGGAGAGCGGGCAGCATGATCGCACAGCCGATCGCGATGGTCAGCGTGCGCGCCTTGTGCACCCCGCCGCCGCGGGTGATGATCCGTCCCGACAGCCAGCCGCCGAACAGGCTGCCGAACATCGCGCCGACGAAGGGAACCCAGGCGAAGAGGCCGATCTGCTTGACGTCGAAGCCGAAGGTTTCGGCAAGATAGATCGGCAGCCACGAGACGAAGAGCCACCAGACCGGATCGAGGAAGAAGCGGGCGAGGATGACGCCCCAGCTCTGGCGATAGCGCAGCAGTTCGCCGAGCGGGATGCGGCGGCCGTCGTCCTGCCCCGCCTCGGTGCGGCCCGACAGGATATAGGCGCGCTCCTCGGCGCTGATCCCCGGATGCGTGTCGGGATCGGCCTTGTAGAACCAGAGCCAGGGCACGAGCCAGACGAAGCCGAGGACGCCGATCAGCAGGAAGGTGCCGTGCCAGCCGAACTGGACGAAGAGCAGCGCGATCAGCGGCGCCGAGATGATCCCGCCGAGTGAGGCGCCGGCGTTGAAGATGCCCTGCGCCAGTGCGCGTTCGCGCGAGGGGAACCACAAAGCGTTGGCCTTGGCGGCCCCGGGCCAGTTGCCCGCCTCGCTGATCCCCAGCGTCGCGCGCAGGACCATCAGCAAGGGCATCGAACGGACGAGCGCGTGTGCGGCGATCGACAGCGACCAGACGACGATCGAGATGGTGAAGCCCATCCGCGTGCCGATGGCGTCGAAGATGCGCCCGAAGATCGACTGGCCGAAGGCGTAGAAAATCATGAAGATCGTCACCAGCAGCGCATAATCTTCCTTGGTGGCGCCGATGTCCTTCGACACCTCGGGCCACATCACCGCGAGCGCGTTGCGGTCGATATAATTGATCACGGTGGCGAGGGCGATCAGCGCGATCACGCACCAGCGGAAGCGGCCCTTGATATTGCTCATTTCTTCGTTCCGGTTTTGGCGAGGTCGAAGCGGCCGACGGGGCCGGTCCAGGCAAGTGCGCGGCCGTCGACGGTGACATTGTGCTTCGCATCGGCGGCGACATCGTCGGCCACCGCGACCGCCAGCCGGCGTCCGTCCACGAGGGTGACGAGGATCAGATCGACGCCGCCTTCGCTCCGATGCTCGAGCGCCGTGACGCGCGCGCTGCTCGCGACGGTGGTTTCGGCCGAGGCGTCATATTCACCATGGGGCTCGAGCAGGCTGACGAAGGTCGCGTCCGCGGCGCCGTCGACGCGCTGGATCAGCGCGGGTTCGCGGCGCAGATTGAATTCGGGATCGTTCGCGCCGCTTTCGGCGACGATGAAGCGCGCGCCGGCGGGCGGCGCCATATGATAGGAATAGAAGCGGCTGCCCTGCATCCACGTCAGCCGCGCCTTGCCTGCCTTTGTGCCTTCGCCGTCGACCCACAGATGCTGGTAGCCATTGGCCTTGCCCAGCACCGGCCGTTCGGCGAGCTTCCGGTCGAACGCGATATCGCTGTCGATGATATGCCCCGAAAAATGCAGCGGCAGGTCATAGCGATGCCTGCCGCTGCCAGTCGCTCGGAGGAGGTCGAGCGTGAGCGGATTGGCGAGACCGTCGACTTCGATCAGCAGCAGCGCGCGGCGGAAACGGACGTCCTTGTATGCGCTGGCGATCTCGCCGATCGTGTAGCGGGTCGGGCCTTCGAGCGATGTGGCAAGCTGGCTGGTTCCAGCTTTTTCGCTAGCTTTCCAGTCGCCTGCGAAGTGACTTTGTTCATCGACGACAAGCGTGTTGTGCGCGATCGTGGCGCTCGCCCAGCTGTCGTTCTCGGGCAGGTAGCGCCCGCCGCGCTTGGCTTCGACATTGAGGAAGCGCGCGGCGCCATAGTCGGTCACGACGGGGCCGGTCTCGTCATAATAGAGCAAGCCGAGCCGGTCGAAATGGCCGTGCCCCATGCCTTGCACCGTATTTTTGGCGACGAGCAGCGGGCCGCTGGAGTCGGCCCTGGTGCGCAGCAGGACGAGCGCGCCGCCTTTGCCGTCGGGACCATCGGACAGCAGTCGCGAGCCGAAGGGCCAGAGCTGGGCTTTTCCGGCTGCCAGATCGGCGGCCATCGCCTGCCCGGCGGGGGTCAGTACCGTCCGGCGCTGCCAGTCGGCGATCGACAGGAAGGCGGGATCTTTGGTCGCGCCATAGGCGATGGCGACGGCGTGATAGAGTTCTTCGGTGCGCAGGCTCTTGTCGGGCATCGCGTCGTTGATCGGCAGGAAATAGCCGTCGTGGGTGACGTCGATTGCGGTGCGGATTGCTTTCAGGACAATGCCGTCGCGATATGCGAAGATCTTGCGACCCGGATCGTTCGCCGCGACTGCAGCTGCGAACACGACAAAGGGTTGCAGCGCATAGCGTTGATAATAGGGGCCTTCGGCATAATATCCGTCGGGCGAGAAGAGCAGATCGAGCTGGCGCAGGAAGCCCGCCTTGCCGCTCTTGTCGAGCCCGAGCAGCGCCTTGTCGACAAGGTCGCGGTCGCCAAGCAGATAGCCCGACAGGCCGACGCCGGCGGCGGCCCAGGTCGCGTGATTGTGGATGCGGTTGATCACCTCGGGCGAGCCGTCCGACAGGAAATGCGCCATCGGGCGGATAACCTGATCGTCGATGCGCTTGCGGTCGGCGGCTGGCAGCGCGCCGCGGATCTCGGCATAGCCCTGCGCGGTATTCACGAGGAACACGCTGTCGTTCAGGCTCTGCCAGAACAGGCGGCCGGGGACCTGGTTCGACGCGGCGGGGTGCGGTCCGAGTTTCGGATAGAGGTCGGCATAGGCCAGCAGCAGGTCGCGAACATGATCGAGATAGCGGCGCTCGCCGGTGAGCCGGTAGAGCTGCCCGCCCTCGAAGATCGCGCGATAATTGCGCTTATGCTGTTCGTGGGTGAAGCCGCCGCCGGGATCCTTGGGAACCGGTACGTTGATGCCGGCGCGGATCGAGGCGTCGAGGTAGCTCCGGGCGCGCTCGATTTCGGCAGCGAAAAGCGGGGCATAGGCCGCTGCCGACGCTGCGGGGGCAGGCTGCGCGGTCGCCGGAGCAGTGGAAAGCGTCGCAGCGGCGAGCAGGAGGGCGAGGGTGCGTGTCACGGCCGCGCCTCCACCACATTGCCCGACAGTTTCGCACGCGGCGGGCCGTTATAGGCAAGCTCCTCGATCCGCGGCGCGGGAGTGCCGGAAAAGGCGTTGTCGGTGATCCGCGTGTCGGGTGTGCCGACCGAATGGATGACATCTGTCTCTTATACACATCTCCGAGCCCACGAGACACT
>CAUUIU010000228.1:0-5401 GCA_963545025.1 uncultured Sphingopyxis sp.
CGCGATCGCTCAGTGTCTCGTGGGCTCGGAGATGTGTATAAGAGACAGCTCCCGACGCGTATCTTGTTGCCGAGCGTTTCGGGGAGTTCGAGGCGCAGCACCATCGGCCCCGAGGTAATCGTCGCGATCGACGTACCCGGGGCGACCGCCGAGCCGGCGGGAACCTGCGCGACGAGGACGCGACCCGCCGAGGGGGCGACAACCGCACCCTGTCCTGCGACTGCACCGACCGCTGATTGCTGGGCTCGCGCTGCCTTGACCTGCGCCCGCGCCGCACCGGCCGACGCTTCGGCCTGGTCGAGCCGCGCCTGCGCATAGACGCCGTTGGCGTGCAGATATTTGACGCGCGCCAGTTCGGCCTCGGCTTGCGCGGCCTGCGCCTGCGCCGCCGCCGCCTGCGCGCCAAAGGCGGCGCCTTCATAGCTGAGCCGGCTATCGACGATGCGACCGATGACCTGCCCCTTGCGCACCATATCGCCCTCGCGCACGCTCAGGCTGTCGAGGATGCCGGAAATGCGCGCGCGCGCGTCTGCCATGTCGACGCTGGTGACAAGCGCACCGACATCCTTCCAATCGGTGACGGTCGAGGGCGCCAGACGCAACTGCTCGCCCGCGATCGCCGCGCTCTTTTCAGCGGGCGCGTTCGTCGATTCATTGCCGCTGCATGCGGAAAGCGACACCCCGACCGCGAACAGCGCGACGGCTACTAAGGAAGGGCGCACCACTGCGGTCAACCTGCAACTACCGGCAGGCCGGCGGCGCGCCACGCCGTCAGTCCGCCCGCAAGGTGCGTGTCGATATCGGGCCGCGCCGCCGCCGCCTTTTCAAGCGCCATCGCCGAACGTCGCCCCGCAGCGCACATCAATATGACCGGTTTGTCGCCGTCCACCGGCAAGGCGCTGGCGCGGAACCGCGACAACGGCACCGAAAGCGCGCTCGCGACATGACCCGCGGCAAATTCATCCGCTTCGCGCACATCGACCAGAATTGCCCGCCCGCCTTCTAGCAGGATGGAAAGTTCGCGCGGCTCAATTTCCTTGTGCGACGGTCGGCGGAACAGATTGAACATGGTCAAACTCCTGGGTGGACTGGGTCGCAAATGCGTCATTCTTTAATTCATCTATTGCTAATATAAATTAAATCTAATATTCAGGTCAACAGGAATCGCACTCGATCTTCTGGGTCGCTTGAAATCGAGTGCCGACCGCGATGCGAAGGCATTCCCTCCCGCCGCTCGCATCGCGGTCATTCCATGCAGACCGATCGCAGGCCCTCGCGATCACAAGGAATTGGAGAGAGAATATGTCGCTACCGCGGATTGTCGTATTGGGTGCCGGGCTTGGCGGCACTTTCGCTGCTTATGAAATCCGCGATGCTGTCAAGGGCAAGGCGGAGGTTATGGTCGTTTGTGATCAGGAAAATTACTGGTTCGTACCTTCCAACCCCTGGGTCGCGGTACGCTGGCGTGAGCCCGAGGCAATCCGGGTCCACCTGCCGCCGGTGATGAAGCGCAAGGGAATCGACTTCACTGCGATCGGCGCAAAACGGGTTCATCCTCAAGAGAATCAGATTGAACTCAAGGATGGCTCTTTCGTCGACTATGACTATCTGGTCATCGCGACCGGCCCCGAACTCGCCTTTGACGAAATCGAAGGCTTCGGTCCCGATGCTCATACCGTTTCTGTTTGTGCAACGGATCACGCGTCCGCCGCTGCCGACGCCTTCGACCGCTTCTGCGAAAACCCCGGCCCGATAGTCGTCGGCGCGGCGCAGGGTGCCTCCTGTTATGGCCCCGCCTATGAGTTCGCAATGATCCTCGACACCGAGCTCAAACGGCGCAAGATCCGCGACAAGGTGCCGATGACCTTCGTCACCGCCGAACCCTATATCGGCCACCTCGGCCTCGACGGTGTCGGCGATACCAAGGGACTGCTCGAGAGCGAACTTCGCAATCGCCACATCAAATGGGTCACCAATGCGCGGGTAACCAGCTTCGAGCCCGGCATGGCGCATGTCGAGGAAGTCGCTGAGGACGGCAGCGTCAAGGCGAAGCACGACTTGCCCTTCGCCTATTCGATGCTGCTGCCTGCTTTTCGCGGTGTCGATGCGGTGTTCGGGATCGAGGGCCTGACCAACCCACGCGGTTTCATCCTCGCCGACAAACATCAGCGCAACTCGACCTTCACCAATGTCTATTCGCTCGGCGTCTGCGTCGCGATCCCGCCGGTCGGGCCGACCCCCGTCCCCGTGGGCGTGCCCAAGACGGGTTTCATGATCGAATCGATGGTCACCGCCATCGCGCAGAATCTGAAGCTCGAGATCGACGGCAAGCCGCCGATCCACGAGGCGACCTGGAACGCCGTTTGTCTTGCCGATTTCGGCGATGGCGGTGTCGCCTTTGTCGCGCAGCCGCAAATCCCGCCGCGCAACGTCAACTGGTCATCGTCGGGCAAATGGGTGCATCTCGCCAAGATCGGTTTTGAAAAATATTTCCTGCGCAAGGTCCGCAAGGGCGAAAGCGAGCCCTTCTACGAAAAGCTCGCGATGCATGCGCTCGGCATCAAGAAACTCCGCTTCTGACGAAAGGATAAGACCCATGAATCTCGATCGTGCCGTGCTGCGCTTTGCCGGCTTCATCGTCCTCTTGAGCGTCGTGCTTGCCTGGTTCGTTCATCCGTACTGGATCGCCCTCGCGGCCTTTGCCGGGCTCAACCTGATCCAGGCGAGCTTTACCGGCTTCTGTCCTGCCGCGATGCTCTTCAAACGTCTCGGCGTGCGCTCGGGCACCGTCTTTCGGTGAAACGCACAGCGGTCCTGATTGCGGCAGGCCTCTTCGCTGTCGCGGGTCCTCGTCCGGCCACCGCGCAGGATCTGGCGACCGCCGTCACCGATGCCCGCGCGCGTTCGCCAGCGCTCGCTGCAGCCGAGGCCGATGCCGACGCCGCCGACGCGCGGGTCGCGCAAGCACGTGCGGCGGCGGGGCCGACCGCCCGCATCGAAGGCAGCATCGGCTACGGCCGGCTCGATCCCGGGGGCTATTTCGGGCTGACTGCCGACGACATAACCCCCAGCGCCCTCCAGTTCGTTGGCGAATATCCGCTTTATGCCGGCGGACGTATCGCCTCGGCGATCGATCAGGCCGCGGCAGGAAGCCGCGCGGCAAAACTTGGCACCGACATGGCGCGGCAGAATCTGACGCTGGCCACTGTGTCCACTTATGCCGAGGTGCTGACCGCGCGCGACATGGTCGCAAGCTATACCAAGCTGGCCGAAGCACTGGACGAGATTGTGCGCCACGCGGGTCTTCGCTATGACGTTGGCGACACCACAAGCAGCGATGTGGCGCAGGCACAGGCCCGCCGCGCCGAAGGTCAGGCGGGGCTTGTCCAGGCGCAGGGGCGGCTCATCGCCGCCGAGGCGCGGCTCGAGCGACTGACCGGCAAGCCGACCGAAACGCTCGCCCCCCTACCCCCGCGGCCCGAGGTTCCAGGCACGCTCGGCGAGGCGGTCGAAGCGGCGCTGGGTGCGAATGCGATGCTCGCGCAGGCCAGCGCGGAGGTAGAGGGTGCCGACGCCGGGGTCCGCGCCGCCAAAGCGACGAACCGGCCGACGGTCGGGGCGTTTGTCGAAGGCGCGCGCGTCCGCGACCAATTCTTTCCAGACTATCGCGCCGACAGCGTCACCGTCGGCGTGCGCGGGCGCTGGACCTTTTTCGACAGCGGCGCCGGGCGCGCGCGCGTCCGCGAAGCTCGGGCTGGCCTTACGGCACGCGAGGCGCGGCTGCGGCAGGCGCGCGACGAGGTCACGCAAGCGGTGATCGAGGCGTGGTCGGGTCTCGACAGCGCCGAACGCAGCCTGGTCGCGGCGCGCGACGGCGACGCGGCAGCGCGCGAGGCGCTGCGCGGCACGCGGCTTGAGGTGCGTTCGGGCGCCAAGCCGCCGCTGGCCGAACTCGATGCCGAGCGCGAGGCCATCGCCGCAACGGCGCGACTGGCCGAAGCGCAGGCCATGGTCCAGACTGCCGCGTGGCGACTCCGCCTGCTTTGCGGCATCGAATAATATCGATCAGACTGATCGCCGCCCGCAACTGGACATCGATTGCAATCATTTTGTATTAGTATGACCTAATATACTTTGGAAAGAATGATCCCCATGACCGACCCTCACCGAGATACCGCCGCCGACATGATTGGCACGGCGCGCGCGACGGGCAAGGTTCCCATCGTGAAGAGCTTTTTCGACGAAGCGACCTTCACCGCGACGCACGTCGTCCACGACCCGGCGACGGGCAAGGCGGCGATCATCGACAGCGTGCTCGATTTCGACCAGCCGTCTGGCCGTACGAGCCATACCTCGGCCGATGCCATCATCGACTATGTTCGCACCGAAGGCTTGACCGTCGAATGGCAGATCGAAACCCACGCCCATGCCGATCACCTGTCGGCCGCGCCCTATCTGCAAGACAAGCTGGGCGGCCAGATCGTCATCGGACGGCATATCAAGACGGTGCAGACGGTGTTCGGTGAGATCTTTAACGAGGACGCGCGGTTCCGGCGCGACGGGTCGCAGTTCGACCGGCTGATGGCCGACGGCGACACGTTTCGCCTCGGCGAACTCGACGGCATCGTCCTCCACACCCCGGGACATACACCCGCGTGCATGGTGTGGATCATCGGCGATGCCCTGTTCACCGGCGACACTTTGTTCATGCCCGACTATGGCACCGCGCGCGCCGACTTTCCCGGTGGCGACGCGCGCACGCTCTATCGGTCGATCCACCGGCTACTCGCGCTTCCGGGCGAAACACGCGTGTTCCTGTGCCATGATTATAAGGCGCCCGGGCGCGACGCCTACGCATGGGAAACAACGATTGCGTCCGAACGCACCTCGAACGTGCATGTCCATCAAGGCGTAAGCGAAGACGAATTCGTCGCGATGCGTGAGGCACGCGACAAGACGCTGGCGATGCCGAAGCTGATCCTGCCGTCGGTGCAGGTCAACATGCGCGGCGGCCGCCTGCCCGAACCCGAGAGCAACGGCACGCGATACCTGAAATTGCCGCTCGACATTCTCTAAGGGCCGACGCGATGCCCGATCCCGCCACGTTCGATCTTGCCCAGATGATTCTCGGCGCGCTGTCGGGGGTGCTCGTCGGCTTCACGCTCGGGCTCGTCGGCGGCGGCGGGTCGATCCTTGCCGTGCCGCTGATGGTCTATCTCGTCGGCGTGCCGCAGCCGCATGTCGCGATCGGCACCGCGGCGCTCGCCGTTGCCGCCAACGCGGCGGTCGGCCTTGCCAATCATGCCCGCGCGGGCAATGTCCGCTGGCCGTGTGGCACCACATTCGCCGCCGCCGGGGCTGTCTCTTATACACATCTGACGCTGCCGACGAAGCTAGAAGT
>CAUUIU010000229.1:0-5393 GCA_963545025.1 uncultured Sphingopyxis sp.
TCCCCATGGCTTCGCCACAGGGAGGATCAATGGCAACTAACGGTCGCTAGCTGCCGCAGCGGAAAGTTGCTGTCTTGGCTGTCAGCCCGCGGGAGCGGTTCCGGGGCGTAGATAGGCCATCATGTAACCGACATAGTCACCCTTGCCGAGCGGCACGCCCATGTGGCGGAGCACGCCGTAAGCGGCGACGAGGTGGAAGTAATATTGCGGCTGGGCCCAGTCGCGGACGTAGGTTTCCGCGGTCATGTCGAAGGCCATGCCGTTGGGGAGGTCGAAGCCGACCGGCCGCGTGGGATCGCCGTCGATCGCCGCGGCATCGACGGTGCCGAGCCAGGCGAGCGTTTCCGCGATCTGCGCCTGCAGTCCGGCGAAGTCGGCCGCATCCTCGGTGAGTGCGGGCGCGCCGGTCGCGCCGAGCCGGGTCGGCGACTGCATCGCCTGGAGGCAGGAGAAGCGGACCTGCGCGGCGAGCGGGAACATATCGGGCGCGAGGCGCGCGGCGATGAACTGGAGTTCGCCGACGCCATTGTCGGCGCCCCAGGCGAGCGCCTTGTCGAGCTGCGCCGAGAGCGCGCGGAGGCCGCTGATATATGCGGGTATCGTGGTGGCGTAGAGCATCGTCACATCCTTTGAAGGGTAGCGGTCAGGCGCTGGCGTGCTTGTCCTGAAACTGGAGGCGGGCAAGGCGGGCATAGAGGCCGTCTGCGGCGACAAGGTCGTCATGGCGACCTTCCTCGACGATGCGGCCGTCGTCCATCACGATGATGCGGTCGGCGGCGCGCACGGTCGCGAGGCGGTGCGCGATGACGACGGTGGTGCGGTCGTGCATCAAGGTTTCGAGCGCGTCCTGCACCAGCTTTTCGGATTCGGCGTCGAGCGCCGAGGTCGCCTCGTCAAGCAGCAGCAGCGGCGCGCGGCGGAGTAGCGCGCGCGCAATGGCGACGCGCTGGCGCTGGCCGCCCGACAGGCGGGCACCGCCTTCGCCCATATAGGTGTCGAGGCCCTGCGGCAGCTTGCGCAGGAATTCCTCGGCATTGGCGGCGCGCGCGGCGTCCCACAGATCCTCGTCGGTCGCGTCCCAATTGCCGTAGCGCAGATTGTCGCGCGCCGAGGCGGCGAAAATCACGGTTTCCTGCGGCACCATGGCGATGCGGGCGCGAATGTCGGCGGGATCGGCCTCGGTCAGCGGCACGCCGTCGAGCAGGATGCGGCCGCCTTGCGGATCATAGAAACGCTCGGCGAGCTGGAACAGCGTCGACTTGCCGGCGCCCGAGGGGCCGACGATCGCAACGGTCTCGCGCGGCGCGATCGCGAGCGAAAAGCCGTGCAAAGCCGGCGCGTCGGGGCGGGTCGGATAGTGAAATTCGACGCGGTCGAACTCGACCGTTCCGATCCCCGCCTCGGGAAAGGGGCGGGGACGCGCGGGCGGCGCGATGCTCGGCTCGGCGTTGAGCAATTCGCTGAGCCGTTCAGCCGCGCCCGCGGCGCGGAGCAGGTCGCCATAGACTTCGGTGAGCGCGCCGAATGCGCCCGCGACAAGGCCGCCGGTGAGGACGAAAGCGGCGATCGTGCCGCCGGTGATCGTGCCCGCGGCGACGCCGGCGGCGCCGTACCAGAGCAGGGTGGTGATCGCGCCGAAGAGCAGCCCGATGACGATCGCGGTCATCACCGCGCGCAGGCGGATGCGGCGCTTGGCGGTGGCAAAATTGGCCTCGACCGCCGCGGTGAAGCGGCCGGCTTCGCGTTCTTCCTGCCCGAACGCCTGGACGATCTTCATCGCGCCCAATTGTTCGGAGGTGGTCGCGCCGATGTCGGCGACGCGGTCCTGGCTCGACCGCGAGACATTCTGCAGCTTTCGCCCGAGCAGCACGATCGGCATGATGATCACCGGAATGCCGATGAGGATGCCGCCGGTAAGCTTGGGCGAGAGCGAGAAGAGATAGGCGATGCCGCCAATCCCCATCACCGTGTTGCGGAGCGCAACCGAGACGGTGGTGCCGACGACCTGTTCGATGATCGTCGTGTCCGACGTCATGCGCGAGGCGATTTCGGACGGGCGGTTTTCCTCGAAAAAGCCGGGGGCGAGGCGGAGCAGGTTGCGCTGAACCGCCTGGCGGATGTCGGCGACGGTGCGCTCGCCGAGCCAGCTCACGAAATAGAAGCGCAGCGCGGTCGCGACCGCGAGGACGACGACGATGACATAGCAAAAGCGGAAATGGGGGCTCACGTCGCCGCCGCCGGCGACGAAGCCGCTGTCGATCATTTCCTTGAACTGCCAGGGGATGGCGAGCGTCGCGAGCGCCGCGATGCCGAGCGCGACTGCGGCGACGATCAGCTGCAGCGGATAGCGGCTGGCATAGTGCCAGATCATCCGCAGGCTGCCGAGCTTGCGGCGCGGCGGCTCCTGCTTTTCGGCCGGGACGGAGGGTGCGAATTGGTCGGATGTGGTCGCCATTGCGCACGGCCCTAGCAGCCGCGATGGTGCGGCTCAACGATGCAGAATGGCGTGGCGCTTCATGCACTTTGAAGCGGCAGGCAAGAAAGGGCGTGCGGCCGGTGCCGCACGCCCTCCCCTTGTCAGCGGTTGTCGAGCTGCGCGCGCACTGCGCGCAGCCCCGTCTGGCTGATGCGATAGGGCGCGCCGTTCAGCGAACCGATGAAGCCGCGCCGCCGCAGCCGCCGGAACAGTGACAGGTGGCAGTCGGCGAGCACGAAGCCGTCGCGGGTGAAGCAGAGCGCTTCGACGATATGGCCGCTGTCGTCGCGGCGATGGCGGATCATGCCGCCCTGGGCCAGCACGTGGAGCACGCGCTGTTCCGCTTTCGAGATATTCATGGAAATATGTCCGAGATTTATGTGGCAAATGGCGCGCCGACCCTTGGGGTCGGCGGCGTGCACATCATCCCGCTTGCGCCGGGATGTTAGCGGTTGCCCGCAATCTCAGACATATTCACTCCGTCGGCGCAGCGCGCGCCGTGGGTGCAGAATATGGACAAACAAGCGGTGTCGCAAGGATTTTGACGCATTGCACAATGATACGGAACGCCTAGACTGCCCCCAACGAACAGGCGCCCGAAGAGCGCCGGGGACACGCTAGGAACGATCGAACATGTTGTATCACGCCTTTGAAATGCAGAAGAGCTGGCTTGCGGGCGCCAGCGCGCTCGCGACGGCGGGGGCGCAGGTGATGCAGCATCCCGCCAATCCGCTCGGCTATTTCGGCGGCAGCCCGGCCTTCGCGTCGGCGCTCGAAGTGTTTGCGCACGCCGCGGCGCCGCGTGGAAAACCCGATTTCGACCTTTATGAAACGATCGTCGATGGCGAGACGGTTCGCGTTACCGAGGCGATCGAGGCGCGCAAGCCGTTCGGCCAGCTCAAGCATTTCAAGCACAAGGGCACGAAAGACGCGCCCAAGCTGCTGATCGTCGCGCCGATGTCGGGCCATTATGCGACGCTGCTGCGCGGTACGGTCGAGCGCATGCTGCCGGGCCATGACGTGTGGATCACCGACTGGCGCGACGCGCGCAACGTGCCGCTGGAAGCGGGCAAGTTCGACCTCGACGATTATATCGACTATCTGATCTCGTGGCTCGAACATATCGGCCCCGGCGCACATATGCTGGCGGTGTGCCAGCCGTCGGTGCCGAGCTATGCCGCCGCAGCGATCATGGCCGCCGACAAGCACAAGTGCCGGCCGAAGACGCTGACGATGATGGGCGGGCCGATCGACACGCGCAAGGCGCCGACCGCGGTGAACGAACATGCGATGACGCGGCCGCACGCCTGGTTCCAGGAAAATGTGATCGTGACCGTTCCCGCCTGGTATCCGGGCGCGGGGCGCCGCGTCTATCCGGGGTTCCTGCAGCTGGCGGGCTTCATGTCGATGAACCTTGGCAACCATATGATGAGCCATTGGTCGATGTTCAAACATCTGGTCGAAGGCGACGGCGAGGAAGCCGACAAGACCAAGGAATTCTATGACGAATATCGGTCGGTGTGCGACATGACGTCCGAATTCTACCTGCAGACGGTCGATCTGGTGTTTCAGCGTCATGCGCTGCCCAAGGGCGAGATGCTCCATCGCGGCAAGACCGTCGACCTGGGGGCGATTGAGGATATCGCGCTGCTCGCGATCGAAGGCGAGCGCGACGATATTTCGGGGATCGGCCAGACCAAGGCGGCACTGACGCTCGCCACGAACCTGCCGACCGACAAGAAGAAATATCTGATGGCCAAGACGGTTGGCCATTATGGCATCTTCAACGGCCGCAAATGGCGCGAGGATATCGCGCCGGTGGTCGAAAAATGGATCCGCGCGAACGGCGGCTAACGACCGATTGCAGACATCGGTTTTGGGTGTATCCTCCACTAGATGTTTGGGGGAGCGACCGATGATCGGCAGGCGAAAGGCAATCACAGCGGTGGCGTGCGCCACGTTTATGCCGGAAACGGCACTGTCTTGTCAGATATCATCGCCTCGCCCCGACCCTGTATTTGATGGGCAGGTGCAAGAAAAACGTTTGAGATTAGTCGAAAGGTTTTTTGAGAAGATCGATCGGGCAGGGTCGTTCGAAGAAATCGAGCGCTCGACCGAGAGCATGCGACGGGCCAGTTTTCGGTGGCCCGCTCCGCAACCAGCCCAACTGCTGGAAGCCACGCCAGTCGGCGATCTGGTGATTGCGCGCGCTCGCGGTATTGAAGCGACGCCCGAGAATGAGTGCAATCCGTTCGTCACGGTCCACGCTTACTACTCGTTCCATTTCGACCAAGACCAGATCGCTCTGATGAATACGATTAGCTATGGCGCGCTCTGGTCCGCCCCTGAGCTACCGGAGGCTATTTCGCTGGAACGAGGCTAAGCCGCTCTTGAGCGGCCGCCTCCAGCATCCGCTTTCCAGCCAAGACGGACATGGGACAGTCCCTCAATGCCAGGGCGAGGTGCGGACACTCCAGTAGATCAAGTAGAGCAACCCCACCCACAGCAGCAGGATGAACGCCATGCCCGTGCGGCTCGACGGGCGGTCGCTCGCGGTTTCGGCGGCGGCGTGGAGTTCGGCCCATAGGGGCACGGGGATCAGGCGGCGCACGAGGATCAGCCCGAGCGGCACGATCACAAGATCGTCGAGCCAGCCGAGCACCGGGATGAAATCGGGGATCAGGTCGATCGGCGACAGCGCATAGGCCGCGACCGCGATCGCGAGCAGCCGCGCCAGCCAGGGCACGCGCGGGTCGCGCGCCGCGAGCCACGCTGCATGCGCCTCGACGGCGAGGCGGTGGCCGAGGTCGCCGATACGTTCGGAAAGGGATTTGCCGGTCATCGCGATCTACACTAGGGTCAGAACCCATGAATTGCACGTTCGAGGTTTGAAGCGATTTTGCTTGGGGCTAGGAGG
>CAUUIU010000230.1:0-5387 GCA_963545025.1 uncultured Sphingopyxis sp.
CACTTCTAGCTTCGTCGGCAGCGTCAGATGTGTATAAGAGACAGGGGAGGTGCTGACCACGCTCGGTTTCGATCCCGACACGCCCACCGTGGTTGGCGGCTATGACGGCGATCATGGTGTTGCGGGCCTGTTCATCCGCTTGGCAGCGCTGTCCGATGGTGATGTCATGAGCATCCTGCCCATCGTCATGGGTGAGACGCTTGCGGTCGGCACCACCGAGGTCGATATGCTTGGTCAGCTGCTCAGCACCGACATGCGGACGAACTGGCAAGACGACGCGGTGTTGCCCGATCTGATCCGCGACAAGCAGTTGCTCACCGCCATCGTCGGTGAGGTCGCAGGTGCCGAGGTTGCAGAAGCCAATGCCGCAGCCACGGCCAAGGTGCAGCGCGGCATTCTCGTTGATTGCCTCACCGGCAGCAATGGCCGGGAGAAGGTCGCGGACTGGCTTCCCAAATGGTTCGCCTTTCCCCCGTCCGGCTACACCGAGCGCGGCGGCATCGGGTGCGTCGAGCGGTCCGAGCGCATCGCCCCGCTGTTCGTCCCGGCAGAGGTCGAGGAAGAACCGGAGATGCGGGAAGCGGCCTGATCGCTTTCGGCAGTCATCATTGGGGGAGCAGCTTCGCTTGCTCCCCCAATTTTTGGCCCGGCGCAAAGCGCCGGGCAATCTGTCCTTGCCAAAGCGGCCGAACTTCCCGAAGATTCTCGGGCACATGCGAACCGACATCGATCATCTACCTGCCGCGAAGCAGCGCGAGCTTGAGCGCATCGTCGAGATATTATTCGACGAGTTCGGTCAGGCGACCGAAAACGCGACTGGGCGCCGCAAGGGCGCGCGTATCCTGAAAATCATATTGTTCGGATCGCACGCGCGCGGCGATTGGGTCGATGCGCCGCTGTCGGCGAACCAGTATAAGTCCGACTACGACATCCTCATCATCGTCAGCCAGAAGGAGCTGACCGACCGCGCTGCTTATTGGGCGAAGGCCGAGGAACGCCTGATCCGCGCCTACACGATCGAGAAGACGCTGCGGACGCCGGTCAATTTCATCGTCCATTCGCTACACGAAGTGAACGACGGGCTAGCGCATGGTCGCGTTTTCTTCATGGAGGTCGCGAAGGATGGCGTCGCCATCTATGAAGTCGACAGCACCGAACTTGCAACGCCTAAGCCGAAGACGCCGCAGCAAGCGTTCGATGCGGCAAGAGAATATTTCGAAGAGTGGATGCCGAACGGAGCGGCTTTCCTCAAAGGCTTTCATTTCTATTTGTCAGACGGCGATCGGAAACGTGCGGCGTTCCTCCTGCACCAAGCAACCGAAAGCCTTTATCAGGGGTTGCTCCTGACGCTGACATATTACACTCCTTACAACCATAATATTGCCTTCCTGCGCTCGCTCGCAGAAGGGCTTGATCGCCGCCTCTACGGTATCTGGCCGGAGGACACGCATCGCGAACGCGCGATGTTCCAAAAGTTGAAGGAAGCCTACACGAAGGCCAGATATTCCAAGCATTACCGGATCAGCGAAGAAGAGCTGGCGTGGCTCGGCGAACGCGTCGAGGAACTCGGCCGCGTCGTCCATCAAGTCTGCTCCGAGCGCATCGCCGAACTAGAGAAGGCCGCGCGCGGATAGCTCGGCACGGCAAAAGTGGGTTGAATATCGGACGGACTGGGTTGTTGCCGAGAGCGCTATATGGCGGACTTCGTTGGAGGCGTCGGCTTTGGCGAGTTGGCAGAGGGCTGTGATTTTGCTGCCCCTTTGTTTTGACCGGCTCAGAAACTATTTGAAGTTGCGGTCGTGGCTGGTTGAGGTGGGGCGATCAGATTGCCGTTTGTATCCATTGGGAGTTCAATCGGCTCAGCTTCCGAACGAAGTGTCGCCAGCGTGAGGCCGAAGCTGGGATTATATAGTCGCGCATCGGCCAGCGTCACACGTGGGATGCGAAGAATGGTACTATGTCCTTTACCAAAGGAATCGATGAGCCGCACTTTCAGCTTCACTTGATATTTGCGGGTGAATGGGAAGCATGCCCCGAAACTGTCGTGCTGCTCGAAATAAACAACGCCGCTCGTTGACCTGCCCACATCGAGATGAGTTTCAGCGGACTTTCCAGAAATGTGGCTCTGTTGCGTAAGAAACGGGTACACCTTGGTATATTCGTCTCCCAATCTAACCTGAAAATCTTGAAGTGATACAGCCTGTTTTTTTAGCCAGAACCGAAAAAGACCATTTCGCCACCAGAGCCTTTTGAACGGAATTATCGCCCAGCGATAGCCGATCTCAACATCGATAATAGACGCCGGGGCGGAGCCAATGTTTGCGATTTGCAAATAGAGCGCGATACCGGTGCGATGAACGTCATATCCATCATGTATTTCTCCCGTTCCAAAGGTGCAGACAAAAGTCGGTCCTTCGATTGTTGTCATACGGAATTTTGGTTTGCGCATAAGGCTGCCGAAGAAACCCGTTACCCACCCAAGAAAAAGGGCAGCTAAGAACAGGTATACAGAGAGGACGCCCTGATTGCCGTTCGCCCATATCGAGGCGGCAGTGTAATGGCTTGTGGCTTCGGCTATCATCATGAACATCCTCGACCCGTCGGGAAGCCGCCGATAGCATCAGCTAAGATGAGGAGGCAAACATCCGCGATCTGGACATCGTTGCGTCTCATAACCGTGACTCATCCTCGGTCGAAAAGTTTTGCTCAAATCGTTCCAGCGATTCGAGTTGTCTGAGTTCCCGGATGTTGGCATAACTTTGGCCACGGGATGAAGAGACTGGCGGTCATCCCGGGGATATCCCTGCCAGGCATCATTTAGGTTCGGCCATCACGGTCGGGCAGTTGCTGAACGCCGCACCAGCGGCGCAGCGGACACCGCTTGCACATCCGCGCGTCACCGCGCGGACCGCCGCTGTGCGAGCTTACCATGACCACCCCACCGAACGACGTTTACACGCGCGAAGTCGTAATGGCGCGCGTCGGCCATCTTATCCGCCGTAAGCAGCGCGAGATCGAAAAGATCACGCGCATCCTGCGAAGCTTCTTCGATCCAAGTCGGGTGCAAGCACCCGAACCGGGCCAGATCAAACGCATCATCCTGATCGGTCCCTACGCGCGGCGATCTTGGTACGAAGACACGCGGACGATCGACTATTCCGATTATGAGTTCTGGATCGTCGTCAATCATCCGCTGTTTACCGACGAGCGCTGCTGGCAACGCGCCCGCGATGTCATCGGCCGCGAACTTGGCGACCGCTGCGCGGTCGATCTGGAGATCTATTCCAAGTCGGACATCCGCGTGGCGAGAGCGGAGCGCGACACGTTCATCCTCGACCGGATCGAAGCGGGCATCACCCTCTACCGCGCATCACGTGATGCGCCGCTTGGTGTGCGCGACGGCGGGAGTGCGCGGCCATGATGCTCCCCACGCCTATGGCGATGTTCCATGCCACGCTCCCCGCCGAACATGACCGACTGCTGCGCTACTTCAACCGGCGCGTTGGCCGCGACGCAGCTCCTGATCTGGTTCAGGAGGTGTTCGCACGCATGTTCGGCAGCGGGACTTTGGACCGGATCGACAATCCGCCCGCTTATCTGACCCGTATCGCGCGCAACCTGTTGATCGACCGCTCGCGCCAAAAGAGGCGGGACTGCACCATCTTCTTTCCGCTCGACGAAAACCGCGACGCGGCGTCGCGCGCTGAACAGACATGGCGGATCGAAGCGGCGGACCTGCTTCGCTTCTACCGCAAAGCCGTTCGCGCCATGCCGCCTAAAACGCGGCGCGTGTTCGTGTTGCACCGGCTACGCCGCATGACCTACAAACAGATCGCCGAGCAGGTCGATATCAGCGTGGCAACGGTGGAATATCACATGATGCGCGCGCTCGCGCTGTGCCGCGCCGCGATTGCGGAGCAACGGTGATGCGTTTTCGCATTTGGCGACGACGCGAACAGCGGCGTCGTTCATTGGCGGTAACAGGCGATGCGCGCATCGCGCGGGCCGAGGCCGCCATCGCCTCATTGCCGGAACTCACGCGCGAGGTGTTCTTCATGCACCGCTTCGAGGATTTGAACTACGAGCGCATTGCGCGGCGCCTCGATATCGACGTCAAGGAGGTCGAGGGCCATATAGCGGCGACGCTGATCGCGTTGCGCCGCGCCTTGAAAGACCTGGATTAGCGGCGCGGCGGATCGAGCGGCGCGGCTGCTGCGGCTTCGCTCTCGAATTCGCGCTTGCCGCGCTTGCGCCAAAGCGCGGCAGCATGGGCGCCGTCATCGCTGCGCAGCTTGTCGGCCATCCAGAGGAACGCGCCATAGAGCATCGCGCGATTATCGTCGGTCAGATCGACGAGCCCCGCCTTCACGACAAGGCCGCCAAGTTCGATCAACTGCCGCGTGCGTTCGCGGCGCTTGATCTGCCAGTCGCGCATGCCAGTCCGCGCCTGCGCCAGTTCAAGACGATGCCGCATTGCGATCAGGCGCCGCGTCATTTGCTGCGCTGCGATCAGTTCTCGTCGCAGCTTTGTTCGCGCCACGCTGAAAGAAGCTCGCGCCCGCCTTGCGCCAGCCCTCCTTCGCGTTTGTGTCTTTCGTCGCGACCGCACCGAGTAACGCGCCGGTCAGCAGTTCAGCATTGAGCGCATCGGCGCCGGTGGCAATGACGAGTTCGCCGAGCTGGCGAACGCGGCGTTCCTTGAGGGTCTTCGCCTTGGCTTCGAGGGCCTTTAGTTCCGAATCGATATCGCGGGGTTTGCGCATGTTGCATCTCCATGATGGGGTGATGCGCCCATCATAGAGATGCGCCTTCCGATGCGCAGCAAGGTCGTCGGGACAGTCTGGCACAGCCTAATCCCTCCGCGGATTTTTCCGTGTGAGGGCGCGCTTATACGTCGTGCCGACGTGCTCTTTGAAGTGTAGATGGATTGCCGTCATGGCGATCTATCACTTCTCCGTCAAAGTCATCAGCCGCGCCGCCGGACGGAGTGCGGTTGCGGCGGCCGCCTATCGTTCGGCCGATCGACTGCACGATGAGCGGCTCGACCGCGACCACGATTTCTCGAACAAGTCGGGCGTCGTGTATAGCGAAGTGCTGCTACCCGAAGGTGCGCCCGAACGCCTCTCCGATCGCGCGACACTCTGGAACGAGGTCGAGGCGACCGAGAAGCGGAAGGACGCGCAGCTCTCTCGCGAGGTTGAGTTCGCCATCCCGCGCGAGATGACCCAGCAGCAGGGCATTGAGCTTGCCCGCGACTTCGTAAGCCAAGAATTTGTCGAACGCGGCATGATCGCCGACCTCAATGTCCATTGGGACATCGGCGCCGACGGTCTCGCCAAACCTCACGCCCATGTCACTGTCTCTTATACACATCTGACGCTGCCGAC
>CAUUIU010000231.1:0-5360 GCA_963545025.1 uncultured Sphingopyxis sp.
GGGAAGTGATCTGCCGCACAGGCGGCTTGCGCCCATGGGACGCGCGACCTATCTGCAAAGCGACAGTTTCAATCCGGTGAGGACATTATGAGCGCATTCGACGATCGTGAACGGGCGCATGAAGCGAAATTCGCGCGTGACCAGGACATGCAGTTCCGCATCACCGCGCGCCGCAACCGGCTGGTTGGCGAATGGGCGGCCGAACGCATGGGCCTGACGCCCGAGGAAACCGACGCCTATGCGAAAGCGGTCGTGCAGGCCGATTTCGAAGAGGCGGGCGACGAGGATGTGATCCGCAAATTGGCGGGCGACCTGACCGCGGCGAGCGTCGAGATCAGCGACGCCGAAATCCGTGCGGCGCTGAACGACAAGGCGGTCGAGGCGCGCCGCCAGTTCATGGACAGCCAGAGCTGATATCATGGGCATGCGCGAGGATGATTTGCGGGCGATGATCGTAGCCGCTTTTCCTGATGCAGAGGTTGCGATCACCGATCTTGCGGGCGACAACGACCATTATGCCGCGCATGTGGTCAGCGAATCCTTTCGCGGCATGACGCGCGTTGCGCAGCACAAGGCGGTATACGCCGCGCTCGGCGGACGCATGGGCGGCGAACTTCATGCCTTGCAATTGACGACCGCCATCCCCTCATAGGGGGCTGAAATGAAATTTGCGGCGCCATGCGCCACCGGAGACATGAGATGAGCGACCCCACCACCCACGACCGCATCGCTAAGCTGGTTGCGGACAATCCCGTCCTGCTGTTCATGAAAGGCACGCCGCTGTTCCCGCAGTGTGGCTTTTCGTCGCGAGCGATCGCGATGCTCGACCGCCTTGGCATTGAATATGAGACGGTTGACGTCCTGCAGGACATGGAAGTGCGCCAGGGCATCAAGGAATTTTCGGACTGGCCGACGATCCCCCAGCTTTATGTAAAGGGCGAGTTTGTCGGCGGCAGCGACATCATGATGGAAATGTGGGAAGCCGGCGAATTGCACACGCTGATGACCGGGATTCCCGCGCGCGCCGAGTAAGCGCGAAGCCTCTGAATGATTAAGGCCCGTCGGCGCTCAGGCTCCGGCGGGTTTTTTGTTTGTCGGGGTCGGCGTGGGAAGCTGCCGGCTCCTTCTTTCTTCATCCCGGACTTGTTCCGGGATCCATCGCGGCGCTGAAGTCATGGCCCGGATCAAGTCCGGGATGACGATGATTGATCGGGTTGATCTTGGTCGAAGCGCGACCTGCCGGTCAGGCCGCCGCGGCATCCGCATGGGCCTGCGCCTCCGCGGCTATGAGGATGTCGGCGAGCATCCAATAGGCCTCGCCCCATGCCGCGAGCACCTCGTCGGTCGCGATTTCTTCGCCGAGCACGTCGCGGATCGCGGGCAGCAGGGCGTTCGCCACATAAGGATAATGCTCCGCCTTCACACCGGTTTCGATATGGCGGCCGACCATGCGCGACACGGCGGGGCCAAGATTCTGCAGCTTGTCGATATTCTTCGCATAGGCGAGGATCGCCGCCGCGAGGCGCTTCGGCTGCTCGCCGCTGGACTGCGCGGCGCGGTCGAACATGGCTTCGATATTCTTGTTCTCGAACAAGCGGGCGTACATTGCGGTGGTGATCGCGAGCCCGTGTTTTTCGAGCGCCGGGGCGGTGGCCTTGACGATGGTCATCGCGTGAGCGGAAGCGGTGCGCATTCTGATATCCTGTTCTGCTGGGGGTGTTTCAAGCCGCGAAATGGAGTTCGTTGGCGTGTTCGGGATAGGGGGCCACGGTCGCCGGCGGCTCGAGCCCGGCCAGCTCGCTGGCGAAACCGTGGTTGACGTCGCGGTGGTGCGCCTCGTCGGCGCGAACCACCAGGACGACGTCGCGCAGCGTCGCATCGTCTGCGAGCTTCCAATAATGTTTGGCGATCGCGGGCGCCGGGACGTTCGGGCTGCGGCCGGCATCGATATCGTGAAGATAGAGAGTGTAGCTGATCACCGCTTCTTCCTCGAAATAGCCGACGACGCGGTGCGCGGTCTTGGAACTGACCAGGTAAAGCGCGAAAAATCCGAGGTAGAAGGCCCATTGGACGAACAGAATGACCAGCCGTTCGAACAAGGTCGGCTGCGCTACCTCGATGAAGGTCATCAGGTGCATTCGCTCATTTTCGGCCTCTTCCATCAGTGTGCGGATCCAGCCCTTGTCGTCTTCCATGCGGCGGAGACTCTTGAGATGCGTCAGCGTCGCGCCGACCATGCCGGGAACCGCCGCGACCGTTTCGAGCACGATCGCACGGTGGCCATATCGCTTGGCGAAGAAGGTGTCGGCGCAGAAGCGCAGCATCTTGGTGAAGCCGAGCGCGATGCGGTCGGAGAAATCGGCGGGGCGGTGGTGAACGCTGAGGTCTACGAAAGGTGCATCGGACACGGGTCTTCTCCTTCGTCAATCAGGCGGCGGAGTGGCGCCTGGCGGGGTCTTCGAGGCGGAAAAACAGCGCGAGCTGAAGGCTTTCGGCGATGCGCGCGGCCTTGGCCCGCAAAGCGGCAGCGGCGGCGGGCGGCATCAGCTCGTGGGTGATATCGGCCCATATCGCGAGCCAGCGGTCGAACATCGCGGGGGTGATCGCCGCTTTGTGCTTCAGGTGCGAGGCCATGGGGCTGCCCTTGTAGCGCCCGCTCGTCAGCATCACCGACGACCAGAAGGCGACAAGCTTTTCCAGATGGTCGGGCCAGTCGTGAACCGCGGTATTGAACAGTGGTCCAATTTCGCCGTCGGCATGCACCCGGTCGTAGAAGGCCGGGATCAGGCGCTCGAGCGCGGCTTCGTCGATCTGGTCGTCCTGTTTCACGACTCGCTCCAATCATGTATCTGATGTACATGTATTCTCGAAATTTGAAACATGCAACTAAAATACATATTATAGGTTGATCGTTTTTGGGGATGCTGATGCGCCTGACGCGCTACACCGACTATGCCATGCGCGTGCTACTTTATGTGGGGGCACAGGAGGGCGAGCGACTGAGCCCGATCGCGGAGATTTCGCGTGCCTATGGCATTTCGCAGAATCATTTGATGAAGGTCGTCAACGACCTGGTGAATGCGGGCTATCTAGACAGCGTACGTGGGCGTTTTGGCGGCGTGCGCCTCGCGCGGCCGGCGGCCGAGATCAATGTCGGCGCGGTCGTTCGCCATACCGAGGAAGGCTTCGAGCTGGTCGATTGCGGCAGCTGCATCATCGCGCCCGCCTGCGGCCTGACCGGCGCGCTCGCCGAGGCGCTCACGGCGTTCATGCGGGTGCTCGACGGATATAGCCTCGACGACCTGCTGAAGAAGCGCCGGGATTTTGCCGCGCTGTTTGGGACCGATGCGCCCGCTGGCGCCTGAAAACCGTCAGCGATGCGTCCAGCCCACGTCGCGCGCCTGCCGTTCGGCGGCGGCGTCGAGCGGGTCACCCGCGATCATTGCGCCGGCCGCTGCGGCGAGTTCGCCTGATGATGCCTGGCGATAGTCGGCCACGTTCTGGCCCGGCATCGTCCGTTCGAGCTGCCAGCGGCCGTCGTCGCGGCAGCCGATGCCGTTCAGCGCTTTGCTTTCGAAGCTGCGGCAATAGCGACCGGCGCGGTCGCGAAAGCTGAGGCCGATCCGCACCGGGGCGCCGGACGTCTGGTTCGACGCCAGCTGCGTATCGAGCGCGTCGGCTAGCGGACCCGAAGCGGCGAGGGTTCCGTTCGCGTCGCTCACGCTCGCCGCAGGCGTCCACGGTTGCAGACCGAGCGCGAGGCCGAGCACGAGCGAGGCGGCGATTGCGCCCCAATGGATCGGCGCGAAGCGTGCGCTTTTGGCCTCGCGGCGCGCGGCGAGACTGGTGTCGATCGCCGCGTCCGGTTGCAGCAGGGCGCGGAGCCGTTCGGGCAACGGCTCTTCGGCGACGGGCGCATAATGCGCTGTCAGCTGTGCCTTCAGCCCGCGGTGGCGCGATATTTCGGCGGCGAGAGCGGGGTTGCTTTCCGCCTCGCGCTCGATCCGGCGGGCGGTGAGGTCGTCGAGTTCGCCGTCGACGAAGGCGGCGACGGTGGCGGGATCGAAACTCATGCGGCCTCTCCCAGATAGTGCATCAACGTCTCACGCCCGCGGGCGAGGCGCGAGGTGACGGTGCCGATCGGCACCTCCAATATTTCGGCGGCCTCGCGATAGGCGTAACCCTCGACGAGGACCAGCATCACGACTTCGCGTTGCTCGTCGGGCAGGCGCGCCATCGCACCGTCGACGTCATTGCGCAGCGTTCCGGCCTCGACCTCGGCCGCGCCGTCGCCGGCGACCTGCGTTACGGCCTCGTCGATCGGCGCGTGGACGCCGCGCCGGCCGGCCGCACGGCGCTCGTCGATCCAGAGATTGCGGGTGATGCGGTACATCCAACTATCCAGTCTCGTTCCCGGTTGCCACTGACCTTGCGATTTCAGCGCGCGTTCGATCGCGGCCTGGCACAGATCGTCGGCATCGCTGACATTGCGTGCCAGTCCGCGCGCAAAACGGCGCAGACGGGGCAGCAACTCGACCAGTTCCTCTTCGAAGCGCATTGTCGCCTTTTCGGTTGTTCGAGGAAGAAACGTCGGGCTTCTATCGTTTCTTCCGCACCATGATAAATTTTTTCGGGAACCGGCGGCCTCGCCAATCCTTGTGAGACTTGCGATGCGATTCTGGACAACATCATTGGCGATACTCTGCCTCCTGCTCGGCGGGACCGGCGGGCATGTCGCGGCACAGGTCGCGCTGCCGCCGGTGCAGCTTCCCGACGCCGGGCGCATGCTGCCGTCGCTGCCCGAGGTCGATAGCGGACGGCTGGCTGGGATGGGCGACCGATTGCTGGAGGCCCGGCTCGACCGGATCGGCGCGCTGGTGCGGGGGAACCGCGACCGCATCGAGCTCGACGAACGCGGCGAACCCGCGGTGCGCGGCGTTCTCGTCGCGAGCGGCGTCGACGCGGGGATGATCGCGCGCGCGGGGCAGGGAGGCTTCGCGCTGCTCGACCGCGAGCGCATCGAGGGCCTCGATCTCGAGATCGCGCGCTTTCGGGTGCCCGAGGGGCGCAGCCTCGCCCGCGCGCGCAAGCAGCTCGCGAAACTGCTGCCCGAAGCCGAGATCGATGCCGACAATCTCTATTTCGCCAGCGGCCCGGGCGGCGCGCTGCCGCAGGCGGCGCTCGCGACGACGGCGAGCGGCGGCAAAGCGAGCCTTGGCCTGATCGACGGCGGCGTTGCGGCGCATCCCTCGGTTGCGGGGCGCGTCGAGCAGCGCGGCTTTGCGAAAGGCGCGCCAGCCGCGAGCCGTCACGGGCTGTCTCTTATACACATCTGACGCTGCCGACGAAGCTAGAAGTGT
>CAUUIU010000232.1:0-5354 GCA_963545025.1 uncultured Sphingopyxis sp.
ACGAGATCGCTCAGTGTCTCGTGGGATCGGAGATGTGTATAAGAGACAGGGTTACTGGATGCCGATCCAGTATGAAGGCATCATGGCCGAACATCTGTGGGTTCGCGAAAGCGCCGGTCTGTTCGACGTCAGCCACATGGGCCAGTTGCTTCTGTCCGGCCCAAGCAACCAGGCCGTCGCCGAGGCGCTCGAAACGCTCGTTCCGGGCGATATCTCGGCACTGAAGCCCGGCCGCATGCGTTATTCGCTGCTGCTGAACGAGGACGGCGGCATCCTCGATGACCTGATGATCACCAACGAGGGCGACCAGCTCGGCATCGTCGTCAACGGCGCGGTGAAATGGGAGGATATCGGCCACCTTCGCGAAAACCTGCCCGATGACATCACGCTCAATCATAACGAAGACTATGGCCTGCTTGCGCTGCAGGGGCCGAAAGCGGTCGACGCGCTTGCAAGGCTGATTCCTGAAGTCTCCGGCCTCGTGTTCATGCAGGCGATCCCCGCGACCTGGAACGGCCACGCCATTGGTGTCAGCCGCTCGGGCTATACGGGCGAAGACGGCTTCGAAATCTCGTTGCCGAACGAGGCGCTGACCGCTTTCGCCGACGCGCTCTGCGCAATGGAAGAGGTCAAGCCGATCGGCCTCGGCGCGCGCGATTCGTTGCGTCTCGAAGCCGGTCTGCCGCTCTACGGCCACGACCTCAACGAAGAGATCGATCCGATCGAGGGCGACCTGGCTTTTGCGATCTCGAAGCGCCGCCGCACCGAACATGGCTTTCCGGGCGCCGCGCGCATCCTGGGCCATCTCGAAGACGGCCCGCCGCGCCGCCGCGTCGGTCTGCTCGTCGACGGCAAGCTGCCGGTGCGCGAGGGCGCCGCGCTGTTCGACGGCGAGGATCAGATTGGCGTCGTGACGTCGGGTGGCTTCGCCCCCAGCGTCGGCGCGCCGATCGCCATGGGATATGTTCCGCGCGACCACGCCGTGCCCGGCACCGCGATCGCCGCCGAAGTTCGGGGCAAGCGGGTGCATTGCACCGTTGCCGCGATGCCGTTCGTTCCACACCGCTATGTGCGCAAACAGGGAGGCTGACCGATGCCGCGTTATTTTACCGAAGAACATGAATGGATCGACGTCGACGGCGATGTCGCGACGGTCGGGATCACCGATTTCGCGCAGGGCCAGCTCGGCGACATCGTATTTGTCGAAGTCCCCGACACCGGCGCCGAACTGACCGCGGGCGGCGACGCCGCGGTCGTCGAATCGGTGAAGGCCGCAAGCGACGTCTTCGCTCCCGTCGACGGCACCGTGACGGAAGGCAATGGCCAGCTCGAAGAAGACCCCGCGCTTGTCAATTCGGACCCCGAAGGCGAAGGCTGGTTCTTCCGCATGACGCTGTCCGACAAAAGCCAGCTCGACGGCCTGATGAACGCCGCGGCGTACAAGGCCTTCTGCGACGATCTTTGATCCGGTTCCCCTCCCGCGATGGAGGGGAAGGGAGATAGTGTGACCGACACCGATCCAGTGCTTGCCGATTGCCGCCTGATGGTGGCGACGCCCATCTATGACGGGGCGCAGGGCACCTATGTGCGCTCGGCGCTCGCGCTTGCGCTGAGGGCGCAAGCGGCCGGCATTTCGGTGCGGTTCGAATTCATCCTCTATCAGCCGTCGATCACGCGCGCGCGAAATATATTGGCGGCGATGTTCCTCGCGAGCAACTGCACCCATTTGCTGTTTGTCGATGCCGACATCGATTTCACGGCGGATGACGTGTTTTCGATGGTTCGCGCGATGGCGGACCGGCCCGAATGCGCAGTGCTTGGTGCCGCCTATCCGCGGCGGATGATCAACTGGCGCAACGTCGCGCTCGCGGTCGAGCGCGGCTTCGGGAAGGAGGACCCGGCCGACCTCGCGCGCTTCGCGGGCGATTTCGCGCTGCAATTCGCCAACCCCAACGAGCGCTTTGCGCTGACCGATCTCGTCGAACTGGCGCGGCTTGGCACCGCAATGATGCTCATTCGCCGCGATGTGCTCGAGGTGCTGCGCGATACGCTTCCCGACCTTGCCTTCCGGCCCGATCCGGCGGAGCGCGAGGCGCATGGCGTCGGCGAATATGAGCCAGCCGCTTTTTCGCCGATGATCGAGCCTGAAACGCAGGCGCTGCTCTCCGACGACTATGCCTTTTGCCGCCGCGTGCGCGATGCGGGCTTCCGCATCTGGCTCGCCCCCTGGGTCCGCACGACCCACAGCGGACCTGCGATCTTCGGCGGATCGCTTACCGATGTTGCGCAGCTTCTTGCTGCAAATCCAGCCTCTTCTCCGGAGTAGTTCATGCGTTACCTCCCTTTGACCAACGACGACCGCGCGGCGATGCTCGCGACGATCGGCGCATCCTCGATTGATGACATGTTCGTCGACGTTCCCGCCGAAGCGAGTCTGGACGGGCCGATCGGCGGCCTGCCGATGCAGGCGAGCGAGCTGGCGGTCGAGCGCCATATGGCGGCACTGTCGCGCAAGAACCGCGCGGCGGGCGACGGTCCCTTCTTCCTCGGCGCCGGCGCCTATCGCCACCATGTGCCGGCGAGCGTCGATCATCTGATCCAGCGCGGCGAATTCCTGACGGCCTACACGCCCTACCAGCCCGAAATCGCGCAGGGCACGTTGCAGATGCTGTTCGAATTCCAGAGCCAGGTCGCCCGTCTGCTCGGCACCGACGTCGCCAACGCGTCGATGTACGACGGCTCGACCGCCTGCTGGGAAGCGATCGTCATGGCGCGGCGTATCACCAAAAGGTCGAAGGCGCTGCTCTCCACCGGATTGCACCCGCATTACCGCAGCGTCGCGCGCACGATGGCCAAATATACCGGCGACGTGCTGGTCGACGGCGATCCGAGCCTTGAGGCCGGAACCGACTGGAAGGCGCTCGCGGACAGCATCGACAAGGAGGTGAGCTGCGTCGTCGTGCAATATCCCGACATTCTCGGCCGCATCGACGACATGACCGCGCTCGCCGCCGCCTGCCAGGCCGCCGGCGCGCTGCTCATCGCCGTCGTCACCGAACCCGTCGCGCTCGGCCTGATCAAGGCGCCGGGCGAGATGGGCGCCGATATCGTCGTGGGCGAGGGCCAGTCGCTCGGCGTCGGCCTGCAATTCGGCGGGCCCTACGTCGGCCTCTTCGCCTGCAAGACCAAATATGTCCGCCAGATGCCGGGCCGCCTGTGCGGCGAGACCGTCGACGCGAACGGCAAGCGCGGCTTCGTGCTGACGCTCTCGACGCGCGAGCAGCATATCCGCCGCGAGAAAGCGACGAGTAATATCTGCACGAATTCAGGCCTTTGTGCGCTAGCCTTCAGCATTCATATGACCTTGCTCGGCGAAGCGGGCCTACGCCAGCTCGCGGCGATCAACCACAGCCGCGCCAAGGCGGCGGCGGCTGAACTGGCAAAAATTCCCGGCGTTTCGGTGATGAACGAGAGCTTCTTCAACGAGTTCACCTTGCTACTGCCGACCGCGGCGCGCCCGGTGATTCACAAGCTTGCCGAGAAGGATATTTTGGGCGGCGTGTCGCTCGGCCGCCTCTATCCCGACAATGACGGCCTTGCGAACGGCCTCGTCGTCGCCGTGACCGAAACCGCGACCGAGGCGGATATCGCCGCCTTCGCCGCGGCCCTGAAGGAGGTGCTGGCATGACCGCGCTCAACCGCGCCGGCTGGCGCCCCGAAATGAACGCCGCCGGCGGCGCCGACGACAATGTCACCTTCACCGGCAACCGCGCACTGATGCTCGAAGAGCCGCTGATCTTCGAGATCGGCGGCAGCGAGACCACCGGTGTCGATTTCGACGAAACACCGCCCGCCGCCGACCTTGGCGCCCTCGCGCGTTCGGCGCCGATAGGCCTCCCGGGGCTCAGCGAGTCCGAGACGGTGCGTCACTACACCCGCCTGTCGCGCCAGAATTACGCCATCGATCTTGGCCTGTTCCCGCTCGGCAGCTGCACGATGAAGCACAACCCGCGCCTCAACGAAAAGGTCGCGCGCATGCCCGGCTTCGCCGACGCGCACCCGCTGCAACCGCAGGAAACGGTGCAGGGCGCCTATGCGGTGATCCACGAGCTCGCCGAGTGGCTGGTGACACTTACCGGCATGCACAGCGTTGCGATGTCACCCAAGGCGGGCGCGCATGGCGAGCTTTGCGGCATCCTCTGCATCAAGGCGGCGCTCGAGGCGCGCGGCGAGGACCGCCGGGTGCTTCTCGTCCCCGAAAGCGCGCACGGCACCAACCCCGCGACTGCGGCCTTCGCGGGCTTCAACGTAGAGGATATCCCCGCGACCGAAGCCGGCCGCGTCAATCTGGAGGCGCTGAAGGCGCGGCTGGGTCCCGATATCGCCGGGGTGATGATCACCAACCCCAACACCTGTGGCCTGTTCGAGCGCGACATGAAGGCGATTTCGGACGCGGTGCATGCCGTCGGCGGCTATGTCTATTGCGACGGCGCGAACTTCAACGCGATCGTCGGCCGCGTGCGTCCGGGCGACCTTGGCGTCGACGCGATGCACATCAACCTCCACAAGACCTTCTCGACCCCGCACGGCGGCGGCGGTCCCGGCTCGGGTCCCGTCGTGTTGTCCGAAGCGCTGGCGCCGTTCGCGCCGCTGCCGTTCGTGACGAAGCAGGGCGACGGCTTCCGGCTGATCGAGGAGGAAAATGCAGGCGAGGATCATCCCGAAACCTTTGGCCGCATGACCGCCTTCCACGGACAGATGGGCATGTTCACCCGCGCGCTGACCTATATCCTCAGCCACGGTGCCGACGGACTGAAGCAGGTTGCCGAGGATGCGGTGCTCAACGCCAATTATCTGCTGCGCAGCCTTGACGACGTTCTCGATGCCCCGTTCGGAGGATCGGGCCCGTGCATGCACGAAGCACTGTTCAGCGATCGCGGCCTTGCCGAGGGCTTCTCGACGCTCGACATCGCCAAGGGGCTGATCGACGAGGGCTATCACCCGATGACGGTCTATTTCCCGCTCGTCGTCCACGGCGCGATGTTGGTCGAACCGACCGAGACCGAGTCGAAGGCGGTGCTAGACCAGTTCATCGGGGCGATGCGCAGCATCGCGCTGCGCGCCAAGAATGGCGATCCGGCGCTCAAGTCGGCGCCGCATTTCGCGCCGCGCGCGCGGCTCGACGAAACGCGGGCGGCGCGTAACCCGGTGCTGGCCTGGGCCGAACCCGCGGTGGCGCCGGGCGTTCCGGTGGCGAGCGAAATCGGCGGCGGCTGACGGCTTGCCTTCGCCGCAAGGTGAAGGAGGCTGTCTCTTATACACATCTCCGAGCCCACGAGACACTGAGCGATCTC
>CAUUIU010000233.1:0-5353 GCA_963545025.1 uncultured Sphingopyxis sp.
ATCGCTCAGTGTCTCGTGGGCTCGGAGATGTGTATAAGAGACAGATATGGCATGGGTTGCGCAGTTTTGCAAGATAATTGCGCGATTCTTCAAACCGCTCGCCCTGAGCTTGTCGAAGGGCCGTTCTTTCTTCATCAAGGTTGAAACAGAAAAACGGTGCTTCGACAAGCTCAGCACGAACGGATGAGGGGTAGTCAGATGTCGGAAAAAATCATCGTCATCGACGAGGGCACGACCTCGACCCGCACGATGCTGTTCGCCGCCGACGGCACCCCGCTCGGCAGCGCGCAGCGCGAAATCCGGCAGCTTTATCCCGGCCCCGGCCTCGTCGAGCATGACGCCGCCGAAATCTGGGAAGCCACCCTCGCCTGCACCCGCGAGATGATCGCGCAGGCCGGCGGCGCCGACCATGTCGCCGCGATCGGCATCACCAATCAGCGCGAGACGGTGGTGTTCTGGGACCGCGCGACCGGCGAGCCGTTGGCGCGCGCCATCGTCTGGCAGGACCGGCGCTCGGCCGCCGCCTGCGCCGCGCTGAAAGACGCCGGGCATGAAGCGATGGCGCAGGAAAAAAGCGGCCTGTTGCTCGACCCCTATTTCTCGGGGACGAAGATCGGCTGGGCATTGGAGAACTGGCCGCAGTTGAAAGACGCCGGCGACAGGCTGGCGGTCGGCACGATCGAATCCTATCTCGTCTATCGCCTGACCGGCGGTGTCCATGCCACTGACACGAGCAATGCGTCGCGTACCTTGCTGATGAACATCAACGGCGACGGCGGCTGGGACGGCGAATTGTGCGACCTGCTCGGCGTCCCGGTGACGTTGCTCCCCGAAATCACCGGCTGCACGACGCGCGTCGGCACGACCGACCCCGCACTGTTCGGCGGCGCCATCCCGATCTGCGGCATGGCAGGCGACCAGCAAGCGGCAACGATCGGCCAGGCGTGCCTGTCGCCGGGGCAGACCAAGGCGACCTTCGGCACCGGCGCCTTCATCCTGTCGGCGAGCGGCACGGTGCGGCCGCAATCGAAAAACCGCCTGCTCGCGACGGTTCTGGTGCAGGAAGGCGACGCGCGCTCCTATGCGCTCGAGGGATCGGTGTTCGTTGCGGGCAGCCTGATCAAATGGCTGCGTGACGGGCTCGGCCTGCTCGCCAATGCGGGCGAGAGCGAGGGGCTGGCGCGCTCGGTGGCCGACAATGGCGGCGTCTATCTGGTCCCTGCCCTCGCCGGGCTCGGCGCGCCGCACTGGCGGCCCGATGCCCTCGCCGCGATATCGGGGCTGAACTTTGCGACCACCAAGGCCCATGTCGCGCGTGCGGCGCTGGAGGCTCAGGCCTATCAGGCCCAAGACCTGAAATCCGCCTTTGCCGCCGACGGAGTCGATTGGGCAGAGCTGCGCATCGACGGCGGCATGGCCGCGAACGACTGGATGGCGCAGGATCTGGCCGATATGCTCAACCTGACGGTCGAGCGGCCCGATTTCGTCGAAAGTACCGCGCTCGGCGCCGCGATGCTCGCCGCGACCGGCGCCGGGCTTTACTCCGACCTGGCCAGCGCGGCCAAGGCGATGCGCGGCACTGCGACGCGCTTTACGCCCGCGCTGAATGCCGAAAAACGCAAAACGCGCCTTGCCGGGTGGCAAAGCGCGCTTGCAAAAGTCTTGGGCTGAAGCCGATCCCCGCGTCCGCGAGGATTAGGCTTAGCGCTTGAGGGTGAGGCCACCGAAGCGCTTGTTGAACTTCGCAACCTGGCCGCCCGCGTCGAGCATACGGCCCGTGCCGCCGGTCCATGCCGGGTGCGCCGTGGGGTCGATTTCGAGCGTCATCGTGTCGCCCTCTTTGCCCCACGTCGAGCGGGTCTGATATTCGGTACCATCGGTCATCTTGACGGTGATCATGTGGTACGCGGGGTGGATGTCTTTTTTCATGTCTCAAGCTCCTGTGCCGCTGGTTACCGACCAGCAGCGTGAGTCTGTGCGTCCGGGGACGCGAAGCGGCGTCCCCTAACGGCGAATGCCGGATTTGGCAAGTGTCGGCTTAGTCGCTCGGCGGATCGGCGATCATTGCGGTGAACTGGCACTCGGTCGCCAGCTGGTCGCCCAGCATCGCCCGCCCCTCGAACTTGCAGATATTCCGCTTCGCCTGAAGGATGGTGACGTGCAGGTCGAGCAACACGCCGGGTTCCACGGGCTTGCGGAATTTCACTCCATCGATGCCCATGAAATAAACCAGCTTGCCCGAGCCGCCGAGACCCAGCGATTCGACCGCGAGGATGCCGCCGGCCTGCGCCAGCGCCTCGACGATGAGGACGCCGGGCATGATCGGCCGACCGGGGAAATGTCCCTGGAAAAAGGGCTCGTTCATCGTCACCGCCTTGACCGCGTGGATCGAGGTGTCCTTCACCATCGATTCCACCCGGTCGACGAGCAGCATCGGATAACGATGCGGCAGCAGCGTCAGGATCCGGCGGATATCCACCGGCCCCAGTGCCCCTGCCTCATTTTCCCCGTCCGCCATGACGCTTAGCGGGTCGTCGGCGCGGTGCCGGTCGGCGCCGGAGCGGCAGGGGTTGCCGGACGCGCGGCGCGCGCCTGTTCCATCAGCTGCTGGTTGCGCTGCTGGACGAGCTGGCCGGGCTGGTAACCCGCCGGAACCGCGGTCGACACGGTCGGCAGGATGCGGTTGATTTCGGTGACAACCGCTTCGGTGATGTCGACATTATTCTCACGCGCCAGCACGGCGTCGGGGTTAAGCAGCAGGTCGATCTTTTTCGCGGTCATCGCGGCGCGGATCGCCTCGTTCATGCGGACGCTGATCTGGTCTTCGACATAGGCGATCGCGAGTTCGACCGGGGCGCCGATCTGGCCGAGTTCGGTCTGTGCTGCCCGCTGCTTGTCCTGAACGGCCTTGGCGGCCGCCTGGAGCGCCGCCTGATTCTGCGGGGTCTTTTTCGATTCTTCGTTGAACTTCGCGATCAGCACGTTGATTTCGGCCTGCAGCGTCTGTCCACGCGACTGCTGCTGATCGATCTGCGCCTTGTAGGTGGTTTCGATCTGCTGCGACGCGACGGTGAAAGCGTTCGAGCGGCCCGCGGCGACGCGGACGTCGGCGACGGCCACAGCCTTCGCCTGCGCGAATGCCGGGACGGCGAGGATCGGCGAAGCCGACAGCGTGGCGACGGCAAGAGCCGAAGCGACAAGAATTTTCTTCATTAGAATTGAGTTCCTACGTTGAATGAGAAGCGTTTGGTATCATCACCCTCTTCTTTGCGAAGGGCGTAAGCGAAATCGATCCGGAAGGGACCGAAAGGAGAGTTCCAGTTGACCCCGGCACCGATAGCGACGCGCGGCATCCAAGTGTCGCCGAAGAAGCGTTCCTCGAACGGGTCAAGGCGCGAGAAGCCCGTCGGACAGGCGGTGAACTGCGTGCCCGTCGGCTGACCGTTCTGGTCGACCGGACGCGTTGCGAACTGCGACGTGCCGTTGGTCGCGTTGCGGCAAAGCGACTTGGTGTTGCCGTCGGTGGTGTCGAGGAAGTTGGCGAGCGTCGTCAGCGTCGGCCGGCGAACGCTGAAGACCGAGCCGACGTCGAGGAACACCGACGGACGCAGGCCAAGCTCCTTGGCCCCTGTACCGAGCGGAATGTCGAGTTCAATGCGCCCCTGATAATAAGCGCGGCCGCCGAGTGCGTCATCGATCTGCGAGCTGGTCGCGGTGTCGAGGATCGGCGCGGCCGGGTTGGTCAGGTCGACGTTGGCGTAACGAATGACGCGCGGGCCGACGCCGCGGATGTCGAAGCCGCGCATCTGCGGTTCGCCGAGGAAGAAGCGGTCGGTCAGACGGACCTTGTCGCTGGTCGGGGTCGGCGCGCTGCCGAACGGATAGATATAGCCGCCCTCGGCCGACAGGTTGAGGATGAAGCGGCTGCCGAGGTTGAAGTGCTTGCTCGCCGAGGCGCGCGTGCGCACATATTTGACGCTGCCGCCGAGCCCGGCAAAGTCCTGGCTGATCGACGCCGACTGGCCGCGCGTCGGACGCAGGCGGTTGTCGCGGTCGTCATAGGCCAGCGTATAGCCGACGAGCGAGGTCGTGCGCTTGCCGATCGCATCGCACAGATAACGGCCGGCGACCAGCGGGTCGCACTCGTTGCCGAAATAATAGATGCTGCGGTCGAGCGACACATCGTCATAGTTCAGGCTGTAGCGACCGAACAGCGACAGGAACTCGGTCAGCGGGACGCCGGTGTTGAGCTGAAAGCCCGTCGTGACCTGTTCGAAGGTCGTACGGCGGTCGCTGTCGATGAAGTTGAACGAGTTCAAATCGCGGCGATAGACGCTGCCGCCGATGGAGATGTTGCGATCGAACAGATAGGGCTCGGTGAATCCCAGTTCGACCGACTTCGAATAGCTCGAATAGTTGACCGACGCCTGCAGCTGCTGGCCAAGGCCGCGGAAGTTGCGCTGGCGGATCGAGCCCTGGAGCAGGAAATTCTCGATCGACGAGAAACCGGCCGACAGCGACAGTTCGCCGGTCGGCTTTTCCTCGACATTGGTTTCGAGGATGATGCGGTCGGGGGCGCTGCCCTCCTTGCGCTCGATCTCCAGATTTTCCTGGAAGAAGCCGAGGCTGTTCAGGCGGTTTTCGGTGCGCTTGACGCCAAAGCTGTTGAACGCGTCGCCTTCGTTCAGACGGAATTCGCGGCGCACGACCTTGTCATGGGTCAGCGTGTTGCCGTTGACATCGATGCGCTCCACGTACGTACGCGGGCTTTCGGCGACGTTGAAGGTGATCGCCATGGTCCGCGCCTCGGGGTCGCGGCGGAACTCGGGGTTGATGTCGGCAAAGGCATAGCCGAACAGGCCAGCGGTTTCGCTCAGGCTTTCGACCGTGTCCTCGACCATCTTGGCGTCGTACCAGTCGCCGGTCTTCATCGGCAGCAACGTCTTCAGCGCTTCGGGGCGGAAGTCGCGGATTTCGCTCTTCACGTCGACGTCGCCGAATTTGTAGCGCTCGCCTTCCTCGACCACATAGGTGATGATGAAGTCCTGCTTGTTGCTGGTCAGCTCGGCGACCGCCGAAATGACGCGGAAGTCGGCATAGCCGTTCTGCAGGTAGAAGAGGCGCAGCTTCTGCTGGTCATAGGCAAGGCGGTCGGGGTCGTAGCTGGTGTTCGACGACAGGATGGTCAGCAGACCCGATTCCTTGGTCGCCATCTCGTCCTTGAGGTCGCCGTCGCTGAACTTCTCGTTGCCGATGATGCTGATCTGGCGGACCTTCGACTTCGGCCCTTCGTTGATTTCGAACACTGTCTCTTATACACATCTGACGCTGCCGACGAAGCTAGAAGTGTAGA